>CALAIJ010000159.1 GCA_937923365.1 uncultured Sulfitobacter sp. | reverse complement strand
GCGGGTTTCGGCATGTTGGCCGCAGAGGAGGTGGACACCTTTGCCGCCCGCATCAAGGTAGTGCCTTTGTCCCGGGCGGCCGAGGCCTTGAGCGCAGCAACAGTGATCTTTGAAGGTGTGCCCGAAACGCTGGACGCAAAGCGCGAGGCCTTTGCCCTAATCTCGGCGCATGCGGGCAGGGATGCAATCGTCGCCTCCACCACCTCGACGATCCTGAGCAATGATCTGCAACCCATGATCGCCCACCCCGAACGCTTCCTGAATGCGCATTGGCTGAACCCCGCTTTCCTTGTGCCATTGGTCGAACTGTCACCCTGTGACGCCACGGACCCCGCAGTGACCACCCGCCTGAAGGCCTTGTTGGAAGACATCGGCAAAGTGCCCGTCGTCTGTGCCGCCTCCCCCGGATACATCGTGCCGCGCATCCAGATGCTGGCGATGAACGAAGCGGCCCGCATGGTCGAAGAAGGCGTGGCCTCCGCCGAGGATATGGACAAGGCCACCAAATACGGTTTCGGCTTTCGCTTTGCCGTTCTGGGGCTGTTGGAGTTCATCGACTGGGGCGGCGGCGACATTCTGTACCACGCATCCAACTACATGACGCAGGCCACCGGAGAAGACCGCTTTGCCGCGCCGCAGATCGTCAAGGACAACATGGCGCAGGGCCGCAACGGGTTGCGCGACGGCCAAGGGTTTCTGGACTACGAGACCATGGACGTACCCGCCTACCAGCGCGACAGGCTTGCCGCCTTTGTCGCGATGCTGGGCCATCTGGGCAAAATGCCCCCCAAAGGTTAGGGTATGCCCGCGCCTACCCTTTCGAAAGGACTGCCCATGTCATCCGCCTTGCAGAACCGCGCCAAGAACCTTGTCATTGGTGCATTGACGGCGGATGCCGCCGCCATGGGCCTGCACTGGATCTACGACCAGGCGCATATCGCAAAGATTGCCCCCGACGCGCCCGAGTTCTACGCGCCTGATGCCGCCAACTACGCAGGTGTTCCGGCCTTTTTTGCCCATCCCACGCGCCACGTTGGCGACCCTTCGCAGTACGGAGAGCAATTGCTGGTCATGATGCGCGCCTTGCTGGCAAACGGCGGCGCCTATGATGCAGACCTTTATGCGGCAGCCTTCCGCGCGCACTTTGGCTATGGTGGCGCTTACGTAGGCTATATCGACCATGCCACCCGCGACACACTGGACAACCATCGCCGCGCCGAGGATGCGGCATTGGCCCGTGCGCAGGCGCTGCCTTTTGACGGCCCAGCAGGCGTGACCCGCGCCATGGTCACAAAGGCGATGGCGCTGCGCAGTAAATTCGACGGAGACGCTCTGCGCGCCGAGTTCGAACAGGCCGTCCGCCTGACGCATGACGACGACGCGGTGGTGGCCCATGGCTTTTCGGTGTTGGAGGAAATCCTCGCCAGCCCGCCTGCGTCAGGTGCCCATGACGCGCAACTGCCTGCGATTGCCAAGCTGCCTGCCTTGGTGGCCAGACTGGCGCAGGCGGAGGATGCGATCTTTGCCGATGCGGTGGCGTCCGCCGTGCGCACCACCAGCGATCACCCGGAGGCGGCGGCCTTTGGCATGGTCAGCGCACGGATGATGCAGGCTGCCGTGCTGACAGGCGATCTGGAGGCGGTGATTGCAGCCGCCCGCACCCATGGCACGGCGCAAACCAACGCGCTGCTGGATGATGCGCTGTCCCGAAAGGGCCAAGACAACCGCGCCGTGACCGCCCATTTCGGCATGGCCTGCGACCTGACCTATGGTGTGCCCAGCGCGCTGCACAACTTGGCGACGGCGGCAGATTACGCCAGTGCTGTGCGCGCCAACATCATGGCGGGCGGCGACACCTGCGGCCGCGCCATCTTGTTGGGTGGGGTCATGGGCGCGCTGCACGGCGTACCGTCTGAATGGTCGGGCCAGCTGACCCACGGGGCAGAGGTGGCCGCGGGTCTCGACGCGCTTTTGGGCTAGCGTTCCAGAAAACGGGCCACGCTTTCCAGCAGCAGATCGTTCTGCGCAGGCGTGCCCACAGAGAACCGCATCCAGTCCTCCAGACCCGCCTCGCGGGTGCGGGCAACAACCAGACCCGCGTCATCGAACAGGTGCACGACCAGTGCCTCTGTGCGGGCGGCATCCCCTGTGGTCAGCATCAGAAAGTTGGTCGCACTGGGCAGCACGCGCAAGCCGCGCTGGGCCAGCACACCGGACAGACGTTCGCGTTCGGAGACAACTTCTGCAACACGGGCATTCACCACGTCCATGTCCTGCAAAGCAGCCTCGGCGGCGGCCTGTGCCATGGCGTTGACGCTGCCCATGCCGCGCGCGGCATAAAGCCCCGGCAAAACGTCACGTGGCGCATGGGCCCAGCCGACACGCAAACCCGCCAGCCCGTACGCCTTGGAGAAAGTGCGCGTGACAATCACATTGGCGCGCCCCTTGGCGAGGTGGTGAATGGCGGGGCAATAACCGGCATCCACGAATTCGCCATAGGCCAGATCCAGCACCAGCATGATGTGGCCGGGCAAGGAATCCGCCAGCCGTGCCATTTCCGACAAGGGCAACACCGTGCCAGTCGGATTGTTCGGATTGGCGAGAAACAGCAGCTTCGTCCGCGGTGTCACCGCCGTCAGCAGCGCGTCTACATCGGTCATGAAATCCGCCTCGGGGGCTTTGACGATTGTCGCCCCCTGCCTGCGCGCACACATCTCGAACTGGATGTAGCCATAGGCGGAGATCAGGATTTCGTCGCCTTCACGGGCATAGTTGCGGGCGATCACGTCGAGCAGTTCCTCAGAACCGTTGCCGCAAATGATGTCGCCCGCATCCAACCCGTTGGCCGCAGCAAGCCCGTCGCGCAGCGCGTCACAATAGGGCCCGCCATAGGCAAAACTGCGCGGCATGGTGGCCTCCAACGCGGCGGCCACTTTGGGCGTGGGGCCGTAGGGCAACTCGTTAAAACCAAGGTTAACGACGGGCAGCCCTGTGGGTTGTGGCTTGGAAATGCGGCCTCTGACGATCAGGGGCTCAAGATAGGACCGGGGGGTCTGCGCGCTCATGATCGGGCCTCCACATGGGTTTTGATCAGGTCTTTGTAGAGCGATTGCAGCCGTGCCGTGACAGGCCGCGTGCAATCGCCGATGGGCTTGCCATCAATGGAGGCCACAGGGGTCTGCGCACCAAAGGTGCCGGTCAAAAACGCCTCGTCCGCGCTGTAGGCCTCATAAAGCGAAAAGTTCTTTTCGCGCATCACGATGCCATCCGCGCGGGCCAGATCAATCACCTTCTGGCGTGTGACCCCGTTCATGCAATAGTCACCTGTGGAGGTCCAAACCTCGCCTTGGCGCACTATGAAGAAGTTGCAGGCGTTGGTGGTGTTCACAAAGCCATGGGGGTCGAGCATGAGCGCCTCATCCGCCCCCGCCGCCTCTGCCTGCAGGCAGGCGATGATGCAGTTGAGTTTGGAATGCGAGTTCAGTTTGGGGTCTTGCGCATGGGGCAACCCGCGCACCTGCGGCACACTGGCCAGCCTTATGCCCGCCGATTGCAGGCGGTCCACGGGGCGCGAGTGTTCCATGATGATGACCAGCGTCGGCCCGGAGGTGCTGAGGCTCGGATGCTGGAATGGCTTGTCCTTGATCCCGCGTGTCAGCATCAAACGGCAGTGCACATCGCTGTTCATGTCATTGGCCGCAGCCGTCTGGCGCATCGCCTCCGCAATCCCTGCGCGGTCCATGCCCACGTCCAGATCAATCGCTTTGCAAGAGCCAAAGAAGCGGTCCATGTGTTCGTCAAAGAACGCCCAGACCCCGTCATAAAGACGCATCCCTTCCCAGATGCCATCGCCCAGCATAAAGCCGCTGTCATAGACCGAGACACGCGCCTGATCGCGGTGCACGATCTCACCGTTGACGTAGATCTGGATGTCGCGGTTGCGGGTGTCCTCGTCCGCGTCATGGGTGGTCTGGTGGTCGGTCATGGGCCGTCCTTTCATGGGACTGTCGATGCAGACAGTGTGCACAGCTTTGAGACTGTCCGCCAGTCTGCGATCCCGCGATGGCCTGTCCGCGACACGGGCCTGCGGCAAATGTCGCATTCGCCCAAAGAGGGCGTGGCCAGTTTCCTATCATTGATCCCACGCAAGAGAGGAAAGCGCATGTCCCATTTGCCCGCCCCCGTCGACGCCTTTGTGCGCAGCATGCCTGCAAGCGATATCCCCGACGCCACACGCAGACGCGCAGCACTGCTGCTACTGGACACGCTGGGCATCGCGGCGGCGGCCACACCGATGGAGGCAGGCGTGCTGGCCCGCGAAACCGCGTTTCGCCTGTATGGCGCGGGCACAAGTGCCGACACCGCATGGATGATGTTTGACGGGCGCAGTGCCAGCCTTGCGGGGGCTGCCTTTGCCGCTGCCAGCCAGACCGACAATCTGGATGGCCACGACGGTTTCAACCCGACCAAAGGCCATATCGGCGTGGCGGTTGTGCCTGCGCTGGTCAGCCTTGCACAGCATTTGCCGGACCTGACGGGCGCAGACGCGCTGGCCGCCATCGTGGTCGGCTACGAAGTGGCAGGGCGCGCAGGCCTTGCGTTGCACGACAGCGTTTCGGACTATCACACGTCAGGGGCCTGGAACGCTTTGGGCGTGGCTGCCATGGCCGCCCGCCTGCGCGGATTGGACAGCGGACAGCTGCGCGAGGCGTTGGGCATTGCCGAGTACCACGGTCCCCGCAGCCAGATGATGCGCGAGATTGCGAACCCGACAATGCTGCACGACGGATCAGGCATGGGTGCTATGATCGGCCTGTCCGCCGCCATCATGGCCGAAATCGGGTTTACCGGTGCCCCCGCGATCACGGTCGAGGCGCAGGAGGTGCAAGGCCATTGGGCTGATCTGGGCACCGTCTGGCAGACCGATGCACAATACATCAAACCCTATCCGATTTGCCGCTGGGCCCATGCGCCCATCGACGGGGCACGCGCCTTGCGCCAGCAACACGCACTGACCATTGACCAGATCGCCCGCATCGACATTCGCAGTTTCCCCAATGCGATTGC
>CALAIJ010000158.1 GCA_937923365.1 uncultured Sulfitobacter sp. | reverse complement strand
ACGCGTGTCTCTCGTGAAAGCGTGCGGCTGGCCTTGCCGCCCTCGCAACTTGCGCTGGGCGCAGGAGACATCATCGAATTGCCCGCCGAGGGGGAGGAACGTGCAGGCCTTTACCGGATCGACCGTGTCGAGCAATCGGATCTACAATTGATCGACGCCGTGCGCATTGAACCGCAGGTATATCAACCCTCCGATCTCAGCGATGAGCCTGCGACGGTGAAAGGGTTCATACCGCCCGTGCCGGTTACGTCCTATTTTCTGGACCTGCCATTGCTGCGCGGAGATGAGCAGCCCACAGCACCTTATGTGGCGTCCGCTGCACTGCCATGGCCCGGTGCGGTTGCGATCTACCAGTCGAGTACGGATGCAGATTACCAGATCAATACAGTGTTGCCGTCGCCTGCGATTTCAGGACGCACGCAATCGTCCTTGGTCGCGGGCTGTCCTGGCCTCTTTGAGCGCGGCGCAGGTGTGGTGGTCAAGCTGACCAATGGTGAACTGTCGTCCGTTGGCGAGGATGCGTTGCTGTCGGGGGCAAATACGGCTGCGCTTGGGGATGGCTCTTCGGACAATTGGGAAATCATCCAGTTTGGCAACGCCGAATTGATCGCGCCGCGGACCTACCGGCTCACCAAGCTTTTACGGGGGCAGGCGGGCTCTGACGGGCTGATGCCGCCGGAGTGGCAGGAAGGATCGGTGTTTGTCGTGTTGAACACCCGCACGCCGCAACTGCTGCACAGCCCCAACTTGCGCGGTGTGACGCAGCATTACCGTGTCGGCCCTGCGAGCCGGCCGTTCTCTGATCCGTCATACCGCCATCTTGAGCGGGCCTTTGCGGGCAACGGTCTGCGGCCTTTGACGCCCTGTCACATGCGCGCGCAAAGTGGCGCAGGCGGGGATGTGGACGTGACCTGGATCAGACGCACGCGGATCATGGGGGATGACTGGGCTGGCGTCGATGTCCCTCTGGGGGAAGAAACCGAAAGCTATGTGGTGCAAGTTCTTCAAAACGGTCTGGTCGTCCGCGAGGAGACCGTCAGCACGCCCGCATGGACCTACTCAGCGGCGGATCAGGCCAGCGACCAGCTTGTCGGGCTTTTTGTGGTGCAGGTGGCGCAGGTTTCGGCGGTCTACGGCCCGGGATTGTTCGAGCGTCTGTCGTTGGCGGCCTGATGCGTCCGGTTTTGCATTCGGATGTCACCACTGCGGTGCGGGCAGTTCTGGCCCGCCCGCAACCTATGCGCGCCGCGTTCTGTGCACGTTTGCTGCAAGAAGCGGATTGGGCGGATCGTTTTGTGCGCCGATTGGGGAAGACCCATCCTTTCTGGGGCAATGGAACCTTGATGGGTGCAGCCCGCGCCCACCCTTTGGCGGCAGAGCAGACCTTTGACTCGCCCGAGTATTGTACCGTGTTCGAACTGGTCGTCAGGCAGCTTGCCGCGCGCAAAACAGCAAAGGTCTTGTAACCCAGCCTGACATGCCCACATCAGAATTGTCGTGCATCGCCTGTTTGCCTTTGGTTAAATGATGGGGCATGAGGGACGCAAACGGCAGTAAAGGATGCGGTTATGGCTGAAGCGCAAAACAAAGTAACGTCACTGGACCCCGTCTGGGACCGGATTCAGCGCGAGGCGCAGGAAGCGGTCACAAAAGAACCGCTGATCGGCGGGTTCGTACACGCTTGCATCCTGCATCACAAATCCATCGAAAAAGCGCTGTCCTACCGGATTGCCGCCAAGCTGGCCTCCAACGAGATGTCGATGGTGGTCATCCGTGAGATTGTGGAAGAGGCCTATGCGGCAGACCCGAGCCTTGTCGACGCGGCCCGCGCTGATCTGGTCGCCATTTTCGAGCGTGATCCTGCATGCCATCGGTTATTGCAGCCGATCTTGTACTTCAAAGGCTATCAGGCCGTGCAAGCCTACCGCGTCGGGCACTTCCTGTTCTCGAAGGGTCAGCTTGATCTGGCGTATTTTGTGCAAATGCGCGTGTCCGAGATCTTTGGCGTCGACATTCACCCCGGTGCCAAAATTGGCAAGGGGATCATGATCGACCATGCCCACTCCATCGTGATTGGAGAAACGGCTGTGGTGGGGGATAACGTCTCCATGCTGCACTCCGTGACTTTGGGGGGCACAGGCAAGGAAGAGGAAGACCGCCATCCCAAGATCGGCGATGGGGTTTTGATCGGTGCAGGTGCAAAGGTGCTGGGCAACATCAAAGTTGGTCATTGCAGCCGGATTGCCGCAGGCTCCGTGGTGCTTGAAGAGGTGCCGCCGTGCAAAACCGTTGCGGGCATTCCTGCGCGGATCGTGGGCGAAGCGGGCTGTGACCAGCCATCCGTGTCCATGAACCACATGCTGGGGCCTTGGGAACAGGACTAGGCACTGCCCTGAAAGCAGGGGGGCTGACGGGTGAGGGCTGTCGGCCCTCACATTCCCCGAGGATTTTCACACCATTTGGAAGATCAGGCGAGCATGCCCATCGGGGTCTCGAGGTTGTCCTTGATGGCAGCAAGCAGTTCAGCGCCCAAAGCCCCGTCGATGACACGGTGATCGACCGAGAGTGTCACTGACATCACTGTAGCCACATCGACCTGACCTTCTGCATCGACCACAGGTTTCTTGACACCTGCGCCTACGGCCAGAATTGCGCCGTGCGGCGGGTTGATAACGGCGTCGAAGTTTTCGATGCCCATCATGCCCAGATTGGAGATGGCAAAGCTGCCGCCCTGGTACTCTTGCGGGCTGAGTTTACGGTCGCGGGCACGGGCGGCGAGGTCCTTCATCTCGCTGGACAGGGCAGACAGGGTCTTGACCTCTGCATCCTTGAGCACCGGCGTGAACAGGCCCCCTTCGATCGCCACAGCTACGGCCACATCTGATGGCGCCAGCTTGAGAATGCGGTCGCCTGCCCAGACGGCATTAGCGTCTGGCACCTGCTGCAGGGCCAAAGCGCAGGCTTTGATGATGAAGTCATTCACGCTCAGCTTCACGTCACGCGGCTCAAGCTGCTTGTTGATCTGTGCGCGGAAGGCCAGCAGGGCGTCAAT
>CALAIJ010000157.1 GCA_937923365.1 uncultured Sulfitobacter sp. | reverse complement strand
GCTGCGGTAGTGCCTGTGGCTGCGGTGACAGCATTGAACCCGAAGGTCGCGTTGATCGCCACGGACAGCGACGTAAATCCGCCCGACAGCGTGGCGATATTGCCCGTAGAGGTCAGGATGATTTCATCCGCGCCGCTGAGTGTGGCTTGCAAATCGGTGGTGCCTGCGTTGATCGCATTGACCATCTCTGCGCGGGTGGCGTTGGCGGCGTCTGCGAATTGCGCGGCCACAAAGGAGATGGTTGTGGCGACAGCCTGTCCGTCAATGGTCACGACCAGATCGGGGAAAGCTGCGGCCACCATATCGGTTGTGGCGGCCAAAGCGACAGGCGCTGTGACAGAGGTAACAGCCGTTTCCGCCAACCGACGATCCGTAATCACGGAAACACGCTCGGTCCGGACATAAAGATCCAGCGCCCAGGAACCGGGGTCCTGGTCCCCTCGGTACCCGCCTTGCAAGGTCAGGGTGTTGGCGGGGCTGGCATCTTGCAACGTCCGGCTGGCCACGGTGGTGCCTGCCGCCGCAACCCGGTTGACATAAGCCGTAGACATGCCGTTATCGAACCCGCCCTTGACCAGATATGCGCCCAGACCACCGTCGAAATGGGTGCCGAACTTGGCCACGAATTCGGGAAAGCTGTTGATGCGCGCAGGTTGGTTGGGCACCCCGCGTCGCGTCAGCACGTTAAAGGCGGAAACGGATGTTGCGGCACCGGCGATCGCAGGAGCGCCTTGGCCATCAACCTCGATGACGTTCAAACCAATATTATAACTCATTTCGGGCCTCCGGGGGTGTTGGTTTCGGGTTGCTTGGATGCGCGCGCCTTTGGTTTAGGCCGCGCAGGTTTTGCCGGTTTCTTTGCTTTAGCTGGTTTTGCCTTTGGGATGCCTGACGCTTTCTTGCGGGGCTTTTTGGCAGGGGTCCTGGCCTTCTTGGCGGGCTTGGCTTCTGGCAGGGCGTGGCTGCTGAGGACACCTTTGCGCAAAAGCGCGTCGCAATAAGCGTCCGCCCCGTCGATCTGGTGGGTCATGCCGGGGCCAAGAACGACAAGACCTGTGTGCATGTGCAACTCGACAGGGCGGGTTGTGGTGTTCTTCAGAAGGCAAGGGGTCGGGGGCATCACGCGGCTCCTGTCTGATCAAGGTCAAGGGATACTTCGGATACGGGCATGACGGGGCGGCTCTCGTTAGGCTCGGCCCATGTCTGAACGCGGTAGCGCAACAAGGGTCCGGCCGAGAGCGCATCATCAGGGTGCACATTGGGCACCCGTTCCACGCGCATCACACGTCCGCCTGCGGCGATGCGGCTAAAGAGGCCAAGACGGCTCAGGATGAAGTCGACCATAGCTGCCTGATCGGGCCGGTTGGCGGCCACGCAGTCGATGCGGTAGTACAGGTCCCAAGGCTCGGCCCCGTCCCGCAAGCGGTGGCCGTCATCGGTGAAGTCGGTTTTGCGCTGTGCGGCCCCTGCGCGCTTGCCTGCGTAGACCGCGTCATACTGCACAAGGCGGATCCAAGGTGCGGTAAGCGGCGCCAGTCCGGGCACGTCAATCGCAGCAGGCACAGAGGCCCCGTTGAGGTCCAGTTGTGCGTTCAATGCAGCCAGCAGGGCCGCGTCGGCGTCTTGTGCAATGCCCGGATCAGAGGCGTAGAGCCCTTCCACCCAGAGCGGCGCGCCAGTGCCAGCAATCGCCATGCGCAGCACGATAGTATCGACAGCACTGCGCACGGCGGGTGCCAGATCATCCAGTGCGATGCGTTGATGTTCCCAAGACCCCGTATTGGAGATGTGCAGGTAGCGGTGCCAGTCATTCCCAACCGCACCAGCGGGCAGGGCAGGGCTGCCAAGTTCCAGCCGGACCTGAAACGGCGCGGTCACGGCGCCGGTCGCCTTGGCCGCAGAGCGGTGCCACAACACCAGATCAGGAAAGGCGGTTAGGTCCGTTGGTGCAATGGTGCGGGTCAGAAAATGCCCGTCCGATGCGGCAGAGGGCTCAAACCGAAGGCTGGCCGTGCCGGATGCGGCAGGGGGCAGGTCGGGGTCGCTGAAGAAGGGGATTTCGGCCGAGGGGGCCGCGCCAGGCGTACGCGCTGACCAAGGGGCGGTCGCATCAAAACTGTCGATCAGTTGCGCAGGCAAGGGGCGGCCCTTTCATGACTGGGACCGCCCAAAGGGCCAATCCAACATCGTTAACAAAAGGTTTAGAGGAAAGGGCGTTCCCCGCCTGTGCCAGCGGTGTTCCGTTCGCGTTCTGAAACCGTTCCAGATCGGGCAAGATGCTGGCATAAAACAATAAAAAAGCCGCTCATGCGGCGGCTTTTGTTGCTTTTTCCAAGGGGGGCTGCGGTCAGGCTCTGGTCTCAAAGCCTATCGAGGTGCGCACATTCGCCAGACTGCGCTGCACTGTGCCAAGCGCGTCTATCGCGCGGTCCAGATCGACCAATCCGCCTGACGTGATCTTTTGCAAACCATGTGCTGCCAGAGGCGCCGTCTTTTTGGGAAGGTGGCCCTCTCCGTTTACAATCGCGTCGCGCAGGGCTTGGGTTTCGGCCATGGGACCGACCCCCAATTCGTCCTGTAACACCTCTGTGCAGATCTGGAACTGGCGCAAGGCGGAGGGGCGGTCTCCCATGGACATGTGGCATGCCATAATGCCGCGGTGCAGGTGTTCACGCAGGTTGTCGATCTCCAGAATGCGCTGGGCCCAGTCGATGGCTTGTATCCACCGCTGCTGGCGCTGGTGATAGGCAAACAACCGCTCCATCGCACACAGGCGGGCACGCGCAAAACTGTCCTGCGCATCGCGGCACCAATTGTCGTAAATACCGGCGGCAAACGCGCCGGTATGCAGCGCGGCTGCATCCATCAGGGACTGGGCATCTGATTGCCGTAACGCCGCGTCCGGTGTGAGGGCAAGATCAGACAGCGTTTGCGAAAAATGCCAGCAATCGGACCAAAGCCCCTCGGGGTAAAGGCCGATCTGGTGGTCCTCGACCCTAAGCGGTGCGGGCGCTGCCTGTCGATCAAATGCGGAGCGGATGCGCCAGATGGCTTTGCGCAACTGCGCCCGGGCCTGTGCTTCGCTGCTTTCGGGCCAAAGTTCGGCACAGATTGTTTCGCGGTGCACCATTGTCCCGGGCCGGATGGCAAGGAAAGCGCACAATGCACGCGCGCGGTGGGACGGGATGGGCAATGTTTGCCCGCATTCAAGGCTGAGGTGAACACCTCCGAACAATCGCAGTTTCACATTAAACCCCCCTCAGGTCTTACGACACAATGGGACAGCAGCCGAGGCGCGAAAGAACAATGACTTGCACGGATGAAATTCCTGCCAAGTCGGGTCTTTTGGTGCACTGGTATGGCGCAGAAAAATGCGCTGAACAAACCGCAATGAACGGGCCTCGAAGCCCCAGATAAAATTAAGAATCGTTTTGAATTGTGGATTAATCCTAGCAAAAAACGGGCCGTTAACCAGAAAAAATCTAGTATAGGTAGAATTTCCGCCGATGGAGGCGCTGATCCTGCGTAAATCTGTACCCGCCAGGGATAAGGCTTTGGCCAATCCAGACCGCCTTTGCATTCTCTTGTGCAGCGCAACGCACCCTGCCATCAAAATCGCAAACACGCCTGCGCGTCAGCTCATCCGGTCATTGAGCTTTCGCGTACCATCGGCCTATGGTGGCGCTTGAACCTGCAACCGGAGCATGGCCCCATATGCACAGCCGCACTGCGCCCCGACCAGATCCGTCAGGGGCACCATCTTCGCGATATGACCTCCTGTTCGAGCCTGTGAGAATTGGCCCTGTTACCACACGAAACCGGTTTTATCAGGTGCCCCATTGCACAGGAATGGGCCATCGGTACCCGCAGTCCGAAGCGCGTCTGCGCGGCATCAAGGCGGAAGGGGGCTGGGGGGTTGTCTCCACCCAGGAGACCGAAATACATCCGACATCTGATTTGACGCCCTCCAATCAAGCCCGCCTTTGGGGGGCAGAGGATATCCCCGCCCTGCGACTGGTCACACAAGCGGTTCACGCACATGGCAGCTTGGCGGCAATCCAGCTTGCGCATAACGGGTTGCATTCGGCCAATCGCTACACACGGGCTGCACCGCTTGCCCCGACGGGGGCGATTGTGGACGGAGATGATCCGGTTCAGGCACGCGTGATGGACAAGGCCGACATTGCGGCCTTCCGTGGCTGGCATGTTGCGGCAGCAAAGCGCGCCAAGGAAGCAGGGTTCGACATCATCTACGCCTATGCGGGCCACGAGATGACCTTGCTGCATCATTTCCTCTTGGCGCGGCACAATCAGCGCACCGATGAATATGGCGGATCATTCGAGAACCGTCTGCGCCTGTTCCGCGAGGTGATAGAGGACACCAAGGAAGCTGTGGGCGACACCTGCGCGGTGGCCGTCCGCCTTGCGGTTGATGAATTGCTGGGCGCTCAGGGCATGCAGCACGATGCCGAGGCACGCGACATCATCGAAGCCCTTGCCGAGGTGCCCGACCTTTGGGACGTCAATCTGTCGGACTGGTCCAATGACAGCCAGACCTCTCGGTTTTCCCAAGAGGGATTTCAGGAGAAATACACAGGCTTTGTGAAGTCTGTCACAACCAAACCAGTGGTGGGTGTCGGGCGCTATACCTCGCCTGATACGATGGTCAGGGTGGTCAAAAAGGGCCAGCTTGATTTGATCGGCGCGGCGCGCCCGTCGATTGCCGATCCGTTCCTGCCGGAAAAGATCAGGTCCGGCGAAATCGAACGTATCCGCGAATGTATCGGCTGCAATATCTGTGTCATGGGCGACAACACCGAAAGCCCGCTGCGCTGCACGCAAAACCCCACAATGGCAGAGGACTGGCGGCGCGGCTGGCATCCTGAAATCATCCCGAAACTGGCCAGCCCAGAACAGGTGCTGATCGTCGGAGGAGGGCCTGCGGGACTGGAAGCGGCAAGTGCGCTGACGGCGCGCGGCGCAGATGTGACCCTTGCCGAGCAAGGCCATGCCTGGGGTGGGCGCGTCACGCAGGAGGCCTCTTTGCCCGGACTGGCCGCGTGGGGCCGTGTGCGCGACACAAGAGTGTGGCAGCTTGGGCAGGTCTCCAACGCGGAACTTTATCTCGACAGTCCTCTGACCGTGCAGGATTTGCTTGAGAATGGCACCCCCCATATCGCGCTGGCCACGGGGGCTAGCTGGCGACGCGACGGGGTTGGCCGCGCAAACCGTCTTGCGCTTCCGTTCCTTGACCCTGCGCGCGTTGTGACACCGGACGACCTATTGACCCAAGGTGCTGCGGCGGCAAGCACGGATGGACCCGTCGTCATTTTCGACGATGACCGGTTTTATCTGGCCAGTGTCTTGGCTGAAATGTTGGTTGATGCGGGACGAGAAGTGACCTTTGTGACCCCGTCAGCCGTTGTCTCTGCGTGGTCGGAAAAGACGCTGGAGCAGGCGCGTATCCAGCGTCGTTTGATCGAAAAACGTGTGGTGATCAAACCGTTGTCAAACCTGACCGGCATGGCTGCGGATACGGTCACCCTTGGCTGTGTCTATAGCGGCCAGGAACAGCGGATCGCCTGCGGCAGTTTGGTACTGGTCACGTCGCGTTCACCGAATGATGCCTTGTGGCATGAACTCAATGCCGTGAAAGACCAGTGGG
>CALAIJ010000156.1 GCA_937923365.1 uncultured Sulfitobacter sp. | reverse complement strand
CGCAAAGGCGCGTGCGTCGCGCCACGAGACATGGGTGACAGGATGGTCGGCCAGCTCTGGGTCCGCGCTGTCGGGGCCGGTGACGTTGCGCCAGTCGGCACCGTCCACCCTGCGCCACCATTCGACACCCACAACCCCGCGGGTGGGGGCGGCTGTTTCAGCCACGTGGTCGATGAAGACAAAGGACCAGCCGAACCGCTCGGCCTCGGTGACGTAGCCCGTGTCCGCCACGAAAGCCGCGAACATGGTGTTGGTTACTGTGGTGCGCATCATATGGAAGGGCTTGAGCGTCTTGGCGCGCGCAGGGCCTTCTTCGTCTTCGGTCAGCAGCGGCGTGTCCGTGCCGACCAGCGCGGGCCCGCCGGGGATGGCCACAACTTCGATGTCGGGCGCCTGCGTGGCTGGGGCAACAATAGGTTGCGCCGTGTCTTTGGTGCGGTTGGCCGCAGGGGTGCAGCAGGTTTTCCGGGTCATATCAGGGTACAGCTTACGTCAGGCAAGCAGGGTCAGCCAGACCCAGACGCTCAGGATCGACACACCTGTCGCCACAAGGACAGAAGACGCCGCGACCCGCCGCGCACGCCCGTACATATTGGCGAAGATATAGGCATTCACACCGGGCGCCATTGCCGCAGTCAGCACGCCCGAGCGGAAAGCGTCCTGCGGTACGCTAAGCGCGCTGCCAAAGAGCCAGACCAAAGAGGGATGCACGATCAGCGCAATGGCGCAGACCATGGCGATGGCTTTTGCGTCGCCCTCGGGGCGGTACTGGAACAACACGCCCCCCAGAGCAAAAAGGGCAGCGGGCAATGCAGCACGCACCATCATCGAGAGGGCGTCATCCAGAACGGTCGGAAGGGCAAGGCCCGACAGGTTCACCGCAAATCCGGCGATGATGGCCAGCACCAGCCCGTTGCGGAACATCGCCGTCGCCACGGAGCGCACAAGCGCCGTAGTCGACTGCCCTCGGCCTTTCACAAACTCCATCACAGTGATGCCGATACCGTAGCAAAAGGGCGCATGTATGCTGACGATCGCGAAGTTGCCCGCCAGTGCGTCAGCGCCGTAAGCGCGCTCTGATATGGGCAGGCCCAGCAGGACCGAGTTCGAGAACAGGCAGCAAAAGCCGATTGCCACGCAGTCTTCCCAATCGCGGTTGAACAGGATGCGCGCACCAAAGATGCCCAAGGTGAAGCAGATGGCGGCCCCTGCATAAAAGCTGAGCATCAGGCGCGGATCAAAGGAGGCAGACAGGTCCAGCCCCGAGATCGCCTGGAACAGCAGACAGGGGATCGCAAAGCTTTGGGTGAATTTCATGACGCCGTCCACGCCCGAGACCGGGAACCAGCCACGCCAGACAGAGACATAGCCAAAGCCGATCACCAGAAAGACCGGTAGAATGACGTCAAGAAGGGTTTGCAAGGGGATCGCTTTGGCTGGGACCAAGGGTTGGGGGCCAGCCCCCAAACCCCCGGAGTTTTCAGGAAGGGTGATATCAGGTCAGGGGAAAGGTCAGGGCCATCCCGTCAAAGGCCGGTTGGATGTGGTCGGGGGTTTCAGCCGCCACGGTCGCGTAATCCAGATCGTTGTGCATGTTTGTCAGCACCGCCGTTTGTGGTGCTGCGCGGGCGATCCAGTCAAGGGTTTGGGACAGGTGGCTATGGGTCGGATGCGGGTCGCGGCGCAGGGCGTCTACGATCCAGCAGGCAAGGCCCTCAAGGTGCGCCCAGACCGGATCGGGAATGCTGGCCACATCCGGCAGGTAAGCCACGTCATTCACGCGGAACCCCAGTGCGTCCATGCCGCCATGAGGCACCGTGAAGGGGGTGAAAACCAGCGCGCCGCCCGCACCTTCGATGGTGACGTCACCGGTGATGTCGTTCATCTCCAGAATGGGGGGGTACATGGAACCTTCCGGCTGGATAAAGGCATAGCCAAACCGATCCATCAAAGCCGCGCGCGTTGGCGCATCCGCCCAGACGGGCAGGCGCGCGCGCATGTTGATCACCAGCATCCTCAGGTCATCCAGCCCGTGCACGTGATCGGCATGGGCATGGGTATAAAGCACCGCATCCAGCCGCCCCACGCCTGCGTCCAGCAGCTGACTGCGCATATCGGGTGAGGTGTCTATCAGAACCGATGTGGTGCCCGCTTGTGTCACCCGCTCCACCAGAATGGAGCAGCGGCGCCGCGCGTTCTTCGGATTGTTCGGATCGCAAGCGCCCCAATGCCCGCCCAAACGCGGGACACCTCCTGAAGAGCCGCAGCCCAATATGGTCAGCTTCATCTCAGCCATGGGGTGCGGCCTTGGAAAAGAGGCGTGCGAAATTCTCTTGGGTTTGGGCGGCAAAGGCGGCGTAGTCGAGGCCGAAGGTTTCTGCCGCGCGCATCGCCGTATGGGCCACGAAAGCAGGCTCGTTCCGCTTGCCACGTTTGGGCGGTGGCGCAAGGTAGGGTGCATCCGTCTCGACCAGAATGCGGTCCAGCGGTGCCGTGCGGAAGATGTCGCGCAGCTCTTCGGACTTGGGAAAGGCGGTGATGCCCGACATCGAGAGGTAGAACCCCAGATCAAGCGCCGCACGCGCCAACGCCGCACTGGACGAAAAGCAGTGCATCACACAAGCGTAGGCACCCTTTGCGTGTTCCTCTGTCAGGATGCGCGCCATGTCTTCGTCCGCATCCCGCGCATGAATGATCAGTGGCAGGCCGGTTTCGCGCGCGGCCTCGATATGGATGCGCAGGGAGGTTTGCTGGGCTTGCGCGCTCTCGGACGTGTAGTGGTAGTCCAGCCCCGTCTCGCCAATGCCGATCATCTTGGGGTGCTGCGCGATCGTCAAAAGCTGTTCAAGCGTGGCCATAGGCTCTTCTGCCACCGACATCGGGTGCGTGCCTGCGGCATAAAAGACGGGCGCGTGGGCTTCGGCCAAGGCGCGCACGGCAGGTTCATTCCTGAGCCGCGTGCAGATCGTGACCATGCGGGTCACACCGGCTTGCGCTGCGCGGGCAATCAGATCGGGCACTTCGCCCTCGAAATCGGGAAAATCGAGGTGGCAGTGGCTGTCTGTGATCAGGGGCGTGTCGGTCATGGACGTGCAATAGCCTTATCGAGGGGCGCTGTCGCCCAGCTTGAACAGGGTATCCAGCACAAGGGCGGCGGGGTCAAGGTTGACGGCCATTCCGTGCTGGGCGCGGGCCGAGACGTCGGCGGCGACCTCCGCCCAGATCCGGCCCTGTGCCGGTGAGGGGGCCAGACGGACAAGGATTTCCGCCTCATTCGGGGCCGCCTGGATTGTGGGTGGCGCGCCAGTGGCACCTGTGCGCGCAAGGCGGTTCAGGGCCAGGTTCATAAGCTCGAACAGCAGCGCCAGCTTGGCCTCTGCACCACGTTGAGCGGCAGCTTCAGACAGTTTGAGAGCCCGCGCACGGTCCAGCCGTGGCAGGGTGCCAATCAGTGAGATGAGTTCTGCGTAGATCGCCAGTCCGTCCATCAGCGACAGGCGCAAAGCCCCCCCTACAGAGCCGCCGGAAAGTTCGGCCAAGGCCGCAGGATCGCCCTGCACCGCCACGCCGGATGCGGCAATCGCACGGGTCATTTCGTCAGTCGACAAAGTGCCAAGGCGCAACGTACGGCAGCGGGATTTGATCGTCGGCAGCAGTCCCGAAGGTTGGTGGCTGATCAGCAAAAGCGTTGTGCGGGCGGGCGGCTCTTCGAGCATCTTCAGCAGCGCATTGGCAGCAGCCGTGTTGAGCGCGTCAGCATCGTCGATGATGACGACGCGGTGTCCGCCGTCCGCTGCGGAAAGATGCAGGAACTTGCTTAATACGCGAATTTCATCGACGCGGATTTCTTTGGAGAACCGCCCCTCGGAAAAGGCCTTGTCACGGTCTTTTTCTTGCGAGCCGACCCCGCCGCGACGCACAAGATGCACCGCCGGTTCACCGCCTGCCAGAATGCGCCGCGCGACAGGATGATCCTGCGGAATATCGAGCGTCACGGGCGGGGGCGTGTCAAACATCCCGCCGTTACTCTCTGGCGTGGCCAGCAAGAACCGCGCGATGGACCATGCGAGCGTTGCCTTGCCCACGCCGCGCGGGCCGGTCAGCAGCCAGGCGTGGTGCAGTTTGCCGGTATTGAATGCCTCCAGGAAAGCCGCCTGTGCCGGGCCCTGACCAATCAGATCAGGCGTCTCTCGCGGGTGCAGGGCACCGGCCAGCTGGTCGGGAAGGGGGACATCATCGCTCATGTCAGCGGTGTAGCATGTTTGCGGGCAGAGGGAACGGGCGCATGAGGCCTTATGAGGTCAGATGCGCAGCGACGGCTGCCTGCACGTCGTGCGCCACGTCGTCGATCCCGCGCGTGCCGTCAATGACCACAAAGCGGTTGGAGAATTCCTCAGCCAAGGCCAGAAAACCACTGCGCATCTGGCGCTGCAGGTCTTCGCCAAAGCTCTCGAAACGCAGGTCCTGGGTGGGTTGTGCCAGCGCACGGTCCAGACTGCGGGCAGGGTCCATATCGATGAGGATTGTCAGGTCCGGCTCCACCCCGATCATCAGGGCGTGCAGGTCGTCGACCACACCGCGCAGGTCGCCGCGCGAAAGGCCTTGGTACATGCGTGTGCTGTCTGCAAAGCGGTCACAAATGACGACTTTGCCCGCCTTGAGGGCGGGCAGGATCGTGCGCTCCAGATGATCGCGGCGTGCAGCGGTGAAAAGCAGGATTTCCGTTTCAGCCGACCAACGGTCCGCGTCGCCCTGCAAAACCAAAGCGCGGATTTCCTCGGCCCCCGGTGATCCGCCGGGTTCACGGGTCAGGACAACCTGATGGCCGTCCGCCTGCAAGGCATCGGCCAGAGCGCGGGCTTGGGTGGATTTCCCCGAACCGTCGATCCCTTCGAAGCTGATAAAGAGGCCAGCGTGGCTCACGAAGCGCCCTGAGGCCCTGCGTTCAGCCGTTCCATAAGATGCATTGCGGCAGCGGTGACTTTGACCATGAACCCGCCGGCATTGACACTTTCGGAGGCAACAAGCGGCACCCGTACGTCGGGCAGGCCTTCGCGGGTGATCAGCAGTTCGCCAAGTTCATCGCCTTTGGTTATGGGTGCACGAAAGGGGCCTTGGAAGATGGCTTCGGCCTGCACCTCTTTGGTCGGCCCGATGGGGGTGAGCAGCGAAAGGTCTTCTTTGAGTTCAAGGCCCACTGTCTGCACGTCCCCCATGGTGACGGGCACTTGCGTTACTTGCGTGCCGGCTTTGCCCAAGTCGCGTTGGCTGAACTGGCGGAAGGCCCAGTTGGTGATGGCCTCTGATTCCTGTGCACGCGCAGCGGCACTATCAAGCCCCGAAATCACAAAGATCACGCGGCGGCCGTTCTGCACTGCGGAGCCGACAAGGCCGTAGCCTGCCTCTTGGGTGTGGCCGGTCTTGAGGCCATCTGCCCCGATCCCCAGCTTCAGCAGAGGGTTGCGGTTAAAGCGGTTGGAGGCTTCTTTGCTGTCGAACAGAAACTCGCTTTCAGCGAACATAGGGTAGAACTGCGGAAAATCCTCGATCAGCTTGCCTGCCAGCAGCCCCAGATCACGCATCGACATCCGATGTCCGGGCTTGGGCCAGCCGTTGGAGTTGGTGAAGGTCGAGTTTGTCATCCCCAACTGCTGCGCCCGGGTGGTCATGTCGCGGGCAAAACGGCTTTCGGTGCCGGAAAGCGCTTCAGCGATGACAACGCAAGCGTCGTTGCCGGACAGCACAATGATGCCGCGCAAGAGGTCCTGAACCGTGACCCGTTCGCCCTTTTGCAAGAACAGGGTGGAGCCGCCGTAGGCTGCAGCCTCCGCCGAGACGGGCAGTTTCGCGTCAAGATCCAACCGGCCCAGTTGCAGCGCTTCGAACGCCATATAAAGCGTCATCAGCTTGGACATGGACGCAGGCGGCAAGGGTGTATCCGCGTTCTTGCTTAGCAGCACTGTGCCTGTGGTGTGATCGATCACATAGGCCGCCTTGGCCTTCGTCTCGAAGGCGCTGGCGGGCAGGGCCGACAGGCAAAGGGCGATGATCAGGGACAGGCAAGTGGCAGCGCTGCGTGTCATAGGGCGTTCCTTTGATCCGTTAGTTCGAGACAGCATAGGCATCAGAGAAGCCTGTTGCCTTGATGGTTTTGATAAGGGTATTCAACTCGCTGCGCGACTGCGCGGGGCCTACAACGACGCGCCAGAACGCCTTGCCGTTGATCTGGGATTTCTTGATCGACGGCACCATACCTGCGGTGCGCATCTGGCTTGCGGCGCGATTGGCGTTTGCCTCGATGCTGAAAATACCGATCTGAACAAAGGGTTTGGACAGGCTGGAGGTCTGTGCCGCAGGTTTCGGTGCAGGCGTGGCAGGGGCCGCCTCGATCGCCGCGCCAGCGGCCGCGATCGGATCAAGGGTTGTTTCTGACACCTCTGCGGGCTTTGCCACAGTGCCGGTCTCCGCAGGGGCGGTTTCGGGTTCCGGGGCTTCTTCGCGGCGCAGGGCCGTGACATTCAGCGGGGCGGGCGCGCCAGCCAGGATCGTCAATGCCGCGGCCGCGTCCGAGGAGATTTGCAGCTTGGGTCCGGGCAAGTCCCGCTCGCGACGGAACAAGGCCCCGATGACAAATTTGCCATTGGCCGTGTTGCGGATGATCACACGCTCCGGCTCGGTCACGTCGGGGTGTGCCACCCAGACACCGCCCAATGAGGGGCGTCCGTCCCAAAGGCCCTGATCGGTGACGGAAAAGACCTCCGGCGCCTCGACATCGCGCTCTACCAGTTTGGTGGACTTTGTGGCCCCCGCAGTGGATGCGGTGCCGGCTTTGGGCAGACCAAGGGCGAACTGCCCGTTTTCGTCACACCCCGCCAACAGGCTGAGCGATACCGCTGCTCCTGCCAGAAGGGTAAGCGTGCGGTGCGGTCTGGCGATGCCAAATTCTGGGCTGCTCATGTCTCAGTCGTCCTTGCCTGCTGCCCGTTCGGGGCGATTATTGCCGTGGGTCTTCCACGCCTGCGCGCCCCCTGAAGGGGGGTCTTTGCGGCACACTAACCTGCAACGGGGCACCTGAAAAGGCCGCGGCTGAGATATCGGCAAATTTCCCCGCTTGAAACCCGAGCGACTGCGCGCTGAATCGTCGTTTGCCGAATCGCGTTCTTGGTATTAGGAGGGTCGGGCTGCGGAGGTTTGGCAGAGTGGTCGAATGCACCGGTCTTGAAAACCGACGGGCGCCAAAAGCGTCCCCAGGGTTCGAATCCCTGAGCCTCCGCCAGCAAATCATATATCTATGTCTATTGCAGTGTGTTGAATGATGTTTTGGGTGAGCCGCTCCCCATATTGGCCGCGATTCTGATTTGGCACGGTCAACTTGTCTGTGTTTGAGTTTACAGAGAGAAAAATTGGCGAACTGCTGCGTTTCCTTGGCTTGGAGCTAAAAGTTCGCGCCTCTCCCTAGCCGTTGAAGAGAGCCATTTTTATCCTGCATCAGTCAAATCGACTATATTGCCAGCTATGCAAAGCCAGCCCAATTCCTGCCCAAGGGATACATCGCCGCAATGCGGCGCATTTGCGCGCGCCTTTATCAAGGATGCGCAATAAAGATTCACAGCCAGCCGCCAAGCAATGTTCTGGAGACCCCAATGCTTCTGCCAGCCAAAACAGCATACTGGGAATAGAACGATGAGGTGATCCGCTCGGTGTTCGGGAGGATTTCGAAGTCGGCCAGAACCTTCACAGAGGCCTGTATAAACGTGCGAACACCGAAGTCTTGTTTCGTCGCTACGAGATTAGTCCGCAACTGGGCACAAAGCCCATCCATGATGCGCTGGAAGGCCGGGTGACGGCATACGTTCTATTCAGCGATGTCCTCGGCCCAAAGTTCCGGTTTTTCTTCAATGAACCGCGACATCAGCGCCTTGCAATCGGGGTCGTCGGCGATGATGACCTCGACGCCTTTGGAGCGCAGGAAGTCTTCGTTGCCGCCAAAGGTCGTGTTTTCGCCAATCACCACGCGGGGAATGCCGAACTGGATGATCGTGCCCGTGCACATCATGCAGGGGCTCAGCGACGTATAAAGCGTGGTGTCGCGGTACGTTTTTTGCCGCCCCGCCTTGCGCAAAGCATCCATCTCGCCGTGGGCAATGGGGTCACCCTTTTGCACACGCTGGTTCCGGCCTTGCGAAACGATTTCGCCTTCGCGGGCAAGCACGGAACCGATAGGGCAACCGCCCTCGTCAAAACCGGCTTTCGCCTCGTCATAAGCAATGCGCAGCAGGCGGATATCATCAGCGTTCATGAGGTTATTCCTTGAGGATCGGGCCAGTATAGTAGGGCAGGTGGTCGACAATTGGTGACCAGTCGCCCGCCTTTTGCAAAGCATCCATGTGATCGGCGATCTGGTCAAGCGTTGCGAACCAGACGTCCTTTGTTTCGCGGGTTTGTGCGATCCATGCCTCCACCTGTTTCCAGCGCGCCAGACGGCCTGTGAGGAAAGGATGGATGATCAGCATAAAGAACCCGCCCGCGTCATATTGCGCTTCGAACTCCTCCCAGAACCCAGCAAGCCCGTGGGACGGGCCCGCCACCGGCATCATATATCCAATCTCGTCGTAATGCGCGAAGGGCGGCCAGTCGTCGGTGCCCCAATGCACGGGCATTTCATAGAGGCTGCCTTGGGCGGTCTGCAGCTGGTAGGGAATGTCATCGCCCATCATCGAGCTGTCATAGCGAAACCCGTGTTCGATCATCAGATCAACCACTTCCTGCGTGATGTTGTAGACAGGTGCGCGGTAGCCGCGGGGCTTTCGCCCGCAGATGCGCTGGTGTGCGTCCAGCGTGCGTCCAAACCATTCGCGTTGCTGGCCGCGTGTCTTGATGGGGTCCTCGTGCAGATAGCCGTGATGGCCAATCTCGTGCCCGTCTTTCAGGATCGCTTCGGCCACATTGGGGTAGGTTTCCAGACACCAGCCGGGAATGAAAAACGACTGCTTCAGCCCGAACCGACGGTAGGTATCAAGGATGCGGGGCAGGGCGACCAGCGGGCCATAGCGGCCCATGGAGATGTGATAGAGCCGGTCATGGCTGTCCTCGGGCTTGGCGATGTGGATCAGACTATCCGCATCCATGTCAAAGGTGATCGCAACGGCGCATTTGGCCCCATTGGGCCAGGGGATCGGATTTCGGATCACTTCTTGTTCAAAACGTGGGCGCTGGCGGTGTCCCAAGACAGCCAGATCTCGTCACCGCTGTGCAGATCGAATTTCGACAGCTCGCGTTCTTGCATCTGCACTTTGAATTCCTGTCCTTGCGCGTCCTCCAAGAACAGCGTGACCATGGAGCCGACAAATTCCTCAGAGATG
>CALAIJ010000155.1 GCA_937923365.1 uncultured Sulfitobacter sp. | reverse complement strand
ATGTCCAGATCATCGCCCAAAAGCGGCTCAATCGCCGACATCGGGGCCGAAATCGACAGCATGCCCCCTGCGGGCACTTCGTCAAAGAGTTCCCCACGCAGCAACACCAGATCGATCAGGTTCTCGAAGGTCATCACACCGGCAAGACAGGCCGCGACGTTCTCCCCCATGGAGTGGCCCACCATGGCGGCGGGTTTCACGCCCCATGACAGCCAAAGCTGTGCCAGCGCGTATTCGACAATCGCGATCAGTGGCAGTTGCGCGGAGGGTCTCTTGAGCGCCTCGTTGGCAGCATCCACTTGCGCGCCTTCAGGCAACCAGAGCGCGCGGATATCATAGTCCAGTTGCGGGGCAAGATGGTTCAGGCCGCGGTCCATCCAGTCGGCAAAGACCGGCTCCGTCTCATAGAGATCGCGGGCCATGCCGGCATATTGCGCGCCACCGCCGGGGAACATGAAGACGACCTCTGGGGCCTCGCCCAAACGCTCATGGGTAAAGACGCGGCGGGTATCGCCGCCGTCCAGTAAATCTGCGGCCTCGGCATGGGTTTCGGCCACAACCACGCGGCGCTTGTCAAAAGCGCGGCGGCCATTCTTGAGGGTATAAGCCACGTCCGCCAAAGGCTGGTCGGGATTGGCGCGCAGATGCGCAGCCAGCGCGGCACTGTTCGCGTCCAAGGCGGATTTGGTCGCGCCAGAGATCACCAGCGGGTGGAACGGCCAATCACTGACGTCAGAGGCGGCGCGCAACGGCGCTTCTTCCAAGATCATATGGGCGTTGGTGCCGCCCACGCCCAACGCATTGATCGCAGCGCGGCGGGGTGTTTCGCCTTCGGGCCAGTCGTAAAGCGTGTCGTTGACGCGGAAGGGCGAGCCGTCGAAGGGGATCGCGGGGTTCGGGGCCTCATAGCCCAGTGAGGGCGGGATCTGGCGGTTGTGCAAGGCCAGCGTCGCCTTGGCGAGGCCCGCAACACCTGCTGCCGTGTCCAGATGGCCGATGTTGGTCTTGACCGATCCGATGCGGGCAAAGTCCTCTGCATCCGTCTCGGCGCGGTAGGCCTCGGTCAGGGCTGCCACTTCGATGGGGTCGCCCAGATAAGTGCCGGTGCCGTGGCATTCGACCATGCCGATGCTTTGCGCGGCAACCCCTGCGGCATCTAGTGCTGCGGCAATAGCCTGCGTCTGCCCATCGACGGAAGGGGCAAGGTATCCGGCTTTGGCGGCACCATCGTTGTTGATGGCCGAGCCTTTGATGACAGCCCAGATGTGATCCCCGTCCGCAATGGCATCTGACAGGCGGCGCAACGTAACTGCCCCTGCGCCGGATCCGAACACGGTGCCTTCGGCACGGTGGTCAAAGGCGTGGCAATGACCGTCTGGCGACAGGATTTCGTTTTCCTTGAACACATAGCCCCTGCCCTGCGGCAGCTCGATGGTGACACCACCTGCGAGCGCCATGTCGATCTCACCCGCGCGCAATGCCTCGCAGGCATAGTGGATCGCCACCAACGACGTGGAGCACGCCGTCTGCACGTTCACGCTTGGTCCGTGCAGATCAAAGATGTGGCTGACGCGGGTGGTCAGGAAATCCTTGTCGTTGCCGGTGTGGCGCAACAGGAACATACCGACGTCATCGACCAGATCGGGATTGGAGCAGATGTTGAAATAGAAATAGCTGCCCATGCCGCAACCGCCGTAGACACCGACGGGGCCGTTGATGCTTTCTGGCGGGTGGCCCGCCTGCTCCATCGCGTGCCAGCAAACTTCGAGGAACTTGCGGTGTTGCGGGTCAAGGATCGCGGCGTCCTTGGGTGAAAAGCCGAAAAAATCCGCGTCGAACTGGTCAAAACCGTCCAGATCGGCGGCGGCGGGCACGTAGTTCTTGCGCGCCAGGGTCTCTGGCCGCTCGCCATTTGCCAAAAGCTCTTCTTCGCTGAGACGACGAATGGATTCGACACCGTCACGCAAATTGGCCCAATAGGCCTCAACGCCCTGCGCGCCCGGCACGTCCACCGACATGCCGACAATCGCGATATCTTCTGAAGCAAAACCTTTGACTGCGTTCTTCATTACATCAACATCTTTGGAGGTCCGCCTTGCGACGGACTATGGGCCTTTACGTTAGGTAGGCAGCAACTGTGTCCAAAAAAAGGAAGCCCGCCTAACCGCTGGTTGAACGGCCACTTTGCCCTTCATTTTATAGCAAATCGTCAACATTTAGCACGCGTATGACGGGTATATACTACAACAATAAGCTGTGTTTGCGGGGACTTTTCCGAAATCTGAAACAATACCGCCATAATTGCGGCGCGGCGGCACGTTCATAGCGCTGGATTCTGGCAAATTTCGACGGGTTCAGACGCCTGCAATCACAGGATCGTCCGCTTGCCGCCCCGACCGGTCTGGTTCGGGCTTAGCGCAGGGGTCGCGCGCATCGCATGGCGGTGTTTGATCTCGCGCGGCATGCGCTTTTCCACATGGCCCAGAATGGCGCCTGCGGTCAGCCACGTCAGCGGGGTCAACGTCGCGTTCAGCAGCATGTCCATCATCGTCACGCTCAGGATCAGCGTCAGCGGGGCGACCCAAGGCGACAGAGCCTTGTCGCGCATGCGCCGCAGCGAGATCAGCATCAGGACAAGCGGCAATGCCAGCAGCCCGAATTCGCAGATGTAGCCTAGCCACCCAAAGGTGCCGAAAACGATGATCCAGCGCCCGTCGGGGATCGACAGGATCTGCCCTGTCTCATCGTGACGGATCAGATTGCGCCCCCAGCCGCCCCACCCGAACAACGGCTTTTCGGCGGCGCGCTGCAATAGCTGCTCTTCGTTGTTGAACCGAAAGCCCAGCGAATGGGCGCGATCAGGATTGAACGTGTCGATCCACGTCACAAGCGCGTCCAGCGGCAGGACACCCGCGTTGCGCAGGATCGGATAGGCGACGGCCACCGTGCCCATGAAGGCGGCCAGCTTGATCTGCCAATGCATCGGCGCAAACAGCACCAGCGGCAGCAGGACAAGGCCATAGGCAATGGAGGCCGCACTTTTGCACAGGATCAGCAACACCAGCAGATAGGCTACGGCAGCAATCATTTTGCGACGGTTCATCACGTCAGACGCCCGCATCAGCGCCGCCGCCGAGATAAGCGAGATGCACACAAACAGCGCCAGCCACAGGCTGTGCGGCAGGAACACAATCGGTCTAAAGCCGCCGCCCCGCATGGTCTGGGCAAAGGAGTGTTGGAAGAAGCCGTAGACCGTGGTGTTGATCTGCGGGCTAAAGCGAATTTCGATCAGCGAAGGCACGGAATAGACCAAACCTCCGACCATAAAGGCGAGCAAAAGCTCTTTCAGACCATCTTCGGAGCTAAGGAACTGCCTCGCCAGAAGGAACGGCACCAGCGTCAGCATCTGCGCAATCAGGACCGAACCGATGTCGCGCACGGATTGTCCCGGCAGTTGGTCGACCAGAAACACAATGGGGTCCGCGTTGCGCAGGACTTCGAAGGTGATCGGATCGCCGTTGGTCAACACGGTAGGGATCGCCGACAGCACCAACCCTACCACCAGCCAGCGCGCCGCAATGCTTTGCGGCCAGAGGTTCACCCGCTGCTTCATGGCGAACATCAAAATCAGCAGGACGCTCAGGTTGGGGATGGAGACCTTGTCCATCGCGGGCACCAGCGGCAGGTTGAATTCCGCAATCGGGGGCAGGAAAAGATAGCCGCCCAGAATGGACCAGATCAGTGCCCGCTCCAGCTTTTGGGTGCGGAACAACACAAGGCAGGCCAAAGGCCATGCCAAAAGTGCCAGATATGCAATTCCGTTGGGCATCAATTTTCCGTTTTCGCTTGGGCCCAGCAATTACCATCTGGCGCGGACGCTGTCACTTCGATAGATTCGCCGCATGGGAACCACAGTGGTTCAAGAACAAGGCGCAACATAATGATTTTAATGTTAATTCGGAAGATCGAGAGCACAGCCATCGCCGCGTTTTCGCGAAACACTTCCACAGGTGACGTGTGAAATTTGGCACGGAAGACCACGCAGTCGAGGTCAATGTCGCCACACGCGAAGCATTGTTTCGAGAGGTGAAAAACCGTCTTGCGGCGCGGCGCGGATTCGCGCTTGCCACGCTGAACCTTGATCACCTGACCAAATTGCCCACTGAGGAGCCCTTCCGCGCAGCCTACCAGAAGCACGATTTTGTAGTTGCGGACGGACACCCTGTCGTGTGGCTGTCGCAGCTTGCCCGCACACCCGTCGAGTTGATGCCCGGCTCTGATATGATCATCCCGCTGTGCACTTTGGCAGCCGAAGAAGGCGTGCCCGTGGCATTCGTCGGCAGCAATGACGACGCTCTTGCCGGGGCCACTCAAGCCCTATGCGATCAGGTGCCGGGCCTTCAGGTCATCTACGCCCACGCCCCCGCCTATGGCTTTGACCCCGAGGGCGATGCGGCGGCGACCGTTCTGGCAGAGCTTGAGGCCAGTGGCGCAGGCTTGTGCTTTATCGCTTTGGGCGCCCCAAAGCAGGAGATTTTTGCCGCTCGCGGGGCCGAACGCGCCCCATCCGTTGGCTTTGCGTCCATCGGCGCGGGTCTGGATTTCTTCTCCGGCCACCAAGTGCGCGCGCCCAAAATCATGCGGGCCTTGGCACTGGAATGGCTATGGCGTGCGCTTCAAAGCCCGCGCCGCATGGTGCCGCGCTATGCCAAGTGCTTTGCGATCCTGCCAGGGTTGGTCGT
>CALAIJ010000154.1 GCA_937923365.1 uncultured Sulfitobacter sp. | reverse complement strand
CTCGGCAAACGAACGGTTAGCAGAGCTGATTGATCCCGATGATCTGGAACTCAAGTTTCGTGTCTCGACGGCGCAATATGCGCGATTGCTGGACGCGCAAGGTCGCGTGATCACAGCGGATGTCACTGCCACGCTGGATGTAGCCGGTGTCGATCTGGAAGCCAAAGGAAAGATCAGCCGTGCCTCCGCCGCAGCGGGCGAGGGGGCGACGGGGCGTTTGATCTTTGCCGCGCTCAGCCAGTCTGCAGGCTTCAAGCCCGGCGATTTCGTGACCGTGCGCGTGCAAGAACCTGTCCTGTCAGATGTGATCCGACTGCCCGCATCGGCCGTGGACGCAAATGGGCAGGTTTTGGTGCTGATGGACGAAGACCGCCTTGAGGCTGCCGCAGTCACCGTCTTGCGCAGGCAGGGCGATGACGTGCTGGTCCGCGGCCCAATCGTGGGCCGCGAGGTGGTCGAGGCACGCTCGCCCCTCCTGGGTGCGGGGATCGCGGTCAAGCCGCTGCGCAAGGGGGCCGCACCGCAATCAACCGAGCCCGAAATGCTGGAACTCACCGAAGAGCGCCGCGCTAAACTGGTAGCTTTCATCGAAGGGAACAAACGGATGCCCAAAGCCGCCAAAGAGCGGGTCCTGGCGCGTTTGTCAGAGCCGCGCGTGCCCGCCAAGATGGTTGCGCGGATCGAAAGCCGGATGGGAGGCTGAACGATGGCGCGCGCCTCAGCTAACAAACTCGCCTGCGCATGGCGCGGCGTCTGATGGCGCGTCAGGTCCCTTCTGCTGCGGGCGGATTGCTCAGCTATTTCACCCGCCATAGGACAGCGGCCAACCTGCTGCTGGTGATCTTGCTGGTCGCAGGTTTTGCCGCCGCTCCCAACATGCGGACGCAGTTCTTTCCGGATGTGATCGTCGATAACGTGCGGGTCATCACCCAATGGGATGGGGCGGGTGCCGAAGACGTGGATGCCGCAATTGTGCAGGTGCTGGAGCCTGCCTTGCTGGCCGTCGAAGGGGTCGAGAGTTCCGAGAGCACCTCGCGCGAAGGGCGCGGAGAGGTTCGGCTGGAGTTCGAGCCCGGCTGGGACATGGCGCGCGCTGCCACCGATGTGCAGACCGCTGTGGATGCCGTCACCACGCTGCCTGCAGAGGCGGAGGAACCCGAAGTCCGGCGCGGTGCATGGCGCGATCGCGTCACGGATGTGGTGATTACAGGCCCCGTAGCACCTGCGCAATTGGGCCGCTTTGCCGATGAGTTCGTCACCCGCCTGTTTGCGGCAGGTGTCACGCGCACCACCATTCAAGGGGTCGCAGCCCCACAGACCGTAGTCGAGGTCCCGTCGGCCAAACTGATCGCTTTTGACGTCACCATGTCCGAGATTGCCGCCGCAATCGCCGAGGAGGTTGACGCCGACCCTGCCGGCGATGTGGCGGGCGCCAACGCACGGGTGCGCACAGGGACGGCCAAACGGACTGCGGTTGAAATCGCGGGCATCGTCCTGCGCTCCAACGCGGACGGGTCTGCCTTGACCGTGGGCGATGTGGGCATCGTGCGTGAGGAAGGCGTTGACCGTAACCGCAGCTTCTTTGTCGGCGAAAATCCGGCGATGTCGGTGCGCATCGACCGCTCTAACGGGGGGGACGCCATCGGCATCCAGGCCAGCGTCGAAGCTGTCGCCACAGAGTTGCAGGCCAGCTTGCCCGCCGGTGTCACGATGGAGTTGATCCGCACCCGTGCCGCCTCCATCACCAGCCGGATTGATCTGCTTATTCGCAACGGATTGATGGGACTGGGGCTGGTGGTCTGCCTGCTGTTCCTGTTCCTCAATGCGCGGACGGCCTTTTGGGTTGCGGCGGGCATTCCCGTGGCCATGGGGGCCGCGATTGCGCTGATGTACGCAGGCGGGCTGACGATCAACATGATCTCGCTTTTTGGTCTGATCATCACGCTGGGGATCGTGGTGGACGACGCCATTGTCGTGGGTGAACACGCGGATCATCGCTTTCGCATGGGGGAAAGCCCGATGCAGGCCGCCGAGAATGCCGCGCGCCGCATGGCAATGCCTGTCTTTGCCGCGACACTCACAACGGTCATTGCGTTCTTTGGATTGGTTGCCGTCGGCGGGCGGTTCGGAGACCTCATTCGCGACATTCCCTTTACGGTCATTGCGGTGCTGATTGCGTCACTCGTGGAATGTTTCCTGATCCTGCCCAACCACATGGCCCATGCCATGAAATCCGCCGCCAAAGAGCGGTGGTATGATGCGCCAAGCCGGTTCGTGAACCGTGGGTTTGTGTTCATGCGGGAACGCCTGTTCCGCCCGCTGATGGCTGGTGTGATTGCTGCGCGCTACGTCGTGTTGGCGGGGGCCGTTGCCATTCTTGCCACGCAGGCCGCATTGTTCATCCGCGGCGACGTGCAATGGCGGTTCTTCAACGCGCCAGAACGGGGGTCGGTCACAGGCAACTTTATGATGGCCGAAGGGGCCACGCGCGCCGACACCCTTGCCATGATGCGCGAAATGCAGCGCGCAACAGAGGCGTTGGGCGCGGAATACGCCGAAAAGCACGGAACCAATCCGCTGGATTATGTTATCGCGCAGACGGGTGGAAATTCCGGCTTTGGCATGGCTGGATCGGACGGCAAGGACGCCGATCTGCTGGGCGGTATCTCTATCGAGTTGATCGATGCAGACCTGCGGCCCTATTCCAGCTTTGCCTTTGTCGCCGAGTTGCAGGACCGCGTGGTCAACCACCCGCTGGCCGAGGCCGTCAGTTTCCGCGGCTGGCGATCCGGCCCCGGTGGTGACGCGCTTGATGTGCAGTTCTACGGGGCGGACACCGATACGCTCAAGGCTGCCTCCGAAGATCTGCAATCAGCCCTCAGGCAATACCCCGAGGTCAGCGCCGTGCAGGACAATCTGGCCTACGACAAGGAAGAGCTGATCCTTGATCTGACACCCCAAGGCCAAGCGCTAGGCTTTACCATCGACACGCTGGGACGGGCGCTGCGCAGCCGTTTGGGCGGGCTGGAAGCCGCGACCTATCCCGACGGGCCGCGCTCTGCCACCATTCGGGTGGAACTGCCTGAGGGCGAGTTGACAGCCGATTTCCTGGATCGCACGCAAATGCGCACGCCAGAGGGTCTTTACGTTCCGCTGGCAGACATCGTCAGTGTTGAGCGGCGTACTGGTTTCTCAACCGTGCGGCGGGAGAACGGCATTCGCCTGATCTCTGTCACAGGCGACATATCAGAGGATGATCCCGCCCGCGCCACCGAGATTGGCCGCGCGTTGGCCGAAGATATCTTGCCCGACATCGCCTCCACCCGACAGGTCGAGTTCCGGCTTGCAGGCCTTAGTGAGCAGGAGGACCAGTTCCTCAGTGATGCGCTGACGGGTCTGATCCTGTGCCTTACAGGTATATTCCTTGTGCTGGCCTGGGTGTTCGGATCATGGACGCGGCCTTTGGTTGTGATGGCGATCATTCCTTTCGGGCTGGTCGGCACGATCTACGGGCATCATCTGTGGGATGTGCCGCTGAGCATGTTCACCGTTGTCGGCTTGTTGGGCATGACCGGGATCATCATTAACGATTCCATCGTATTGGTGACAACCATCGACGAATATGCCGAGACGCGTGGGTTGATCCCTTCCATCATCGATGGGGCGGCTGACCGGTTGCGGCCCGTGATGTTGACCACCATGACGACGGTGCTAGGGATGGCACCGCTGCTGTACGAGCAAAGCCAGCAGGCGCAGTTTCTCAAGCCCACTGTGATTACATTGGTCTATGGCCTTGGCTTTGGCATGCTGCTGGTATTGTTGGTGGTCCCCGCGCTGGTTGCCGCACAGCATGATATCGCGCGCCAGATTGCGGCCATGCGCCGTGGGTTGCGCGCACCTTTGGGCGTGATGCGATGGGGGCTTGCCGGACTATGGGCCTTTGTCATCGGCTGGGGGGCGCTGACATTGGGCTGGACCGTCTGGCAAGGCGCATTGCATCCGGTGTTGGCCGCTGCGTTGCCACAGGTCGCAAGTATGGCACCGCTGACAGCGGCCTTGCTGATCTTTGTCGGGGGGTGCGCGGTGTTGGCGTTGATCGGATATCTGATTGGGGCGCTGGCCTTTTTGATGCGCAGGCGCGTGACACCTTAAGGAAAGGCGTGGTGCCGCAGAGCGGCACCTTACAGGGCGGGCGCAGGAAATCCGTAAGGTGCCGCTCTGCGGCACCCGCCCCGGGCGGGACGCAATCAGCCTGCGGTGCAGCCTTTGATTTCTACGGCCTGTTTGCTGCCCAGCACCGTGATCGTGATCCTGGATCGGTCCAGCGCCACAGCGCGGCCATCAGGTGTGACGATATCACCCGTCGCGATCAGCTGACCGCCCGTGCGCGTCACATCCGTGGGGCTCATCCACAAAGTGGCATCGCCCGGCTCAATGATAACCACTTCGCGACCGCCGGCCGAAGGCATGATGACACGGGCCTCGATCTCGAACCCGTCCGCATTGGGGCGCAGATTGCAAATGGAGCGGCGCACGCCAGCCTCCTTGGCCGTATAGGGCCGCTCGGCGAGGGCTGCGGCAATTGCGGGCGTGGGCTTGGTTGTGTCCGTGTTCAGGGTTTCGCTCAGCGACATCTGGAAGGGCACGCAGATGTCCTTACACACGCCGATGTCCAATGTGGCGCGCAGCTTGACGGGTTTGCCTGCCCGGCGTGGCGCGATGGTCAGGGGCAGCACAAGTTCATCCTTGTAGCCGATCGTCTGCATGCCGTTCTGGGGATAGACCCCGGGTGCTGGCCATGTAATGCCCACACCGCGCAGATTGGCTGATCCGGACCAGTCGAACTGCGGCGGGATGCCCGCGTCGCCGGGGCTGCGCCAGTAGGTCTTCCACCCAGGCGCCAGCGTAATGCGGATCGCAGCAATGCGCGTGCCATCAGCGCGCGTCCAGCCTTGCAGGATCTCTCCGGTGGCAGGGGTGACGCTTTGTGCCGCCAGCGGCAGGGTAGAGGCAAGGCCGAACAAAGCGGCAGTCAGAATACGTTTGATCATGCCTGCCTTGATGGGCCAAAGCAGAGCCAGAGCCAAGTCACGATTGCTTTAGCCATGTTTCGCCCAAGCCTGCGGCTGCTTGCTTGTCAGGGCCAGCGCAAGCGGGCATGCTGCCCCCATGGACGCAAACAGACTTTCAGTATGACTGACGGGAACGCCCTTGATCTGACCGGCAGCCTGCTGCTTGCCATGCCTGGCATGGTCGACCCGCGCTTTGTGCATTCGGTCATTTATCTCACGGCCCATTCCGCTGAAGGGGCCATGGGATTGATGGTGAACAAGCCTGCAGCCGATCTCAAACTGTCCGAAGTGCTGGACCAACTGGTCGAAGGCGACAGTACCGCGCAGTCCGAACTTGGCGTGCACATTGGCGGACCTGTCGAAACGGGGCGGGGATTTGTGCTGCATTCGTCGGAATACACGTCTCAGATCGAAACCATGAAGGTCGCCCCCGGTTTTTCGCTGACAGCGACGCTGGACATTCTCGAAGATATCGCCGCAGGCAAGGGCCCGGACAAAGCCCTGATGATGCTGGGTTACGCAGGCTGGGGCCCCGGCCAGTTGGAGGGGGAACTGGCCCAAAACGGTTGGCTGACCTGTGCGGCGGATGCCTCTCTCGTGTTTGATCTGCCCGATACGCAAAAATGGGGGGCGGCATTGGATGCGCTGGGTATTGATCCGCTGTCGCTTTCGGCCAGCGCAGGGCGGGCCTGAGGCCCACCTTACCCCCTCAGCGAGGTGCTGCCGCGCGGCGCAACCGGTCGTTAATCGCGATGCCCAGCCCTTTCATCGGGATCGGTGCCACTGCAATCGGGCGGTTTTCAGCGTCCAACTGGTGCAGATGCGCAAAAAGGTTCGCTGCGGCCTCCATCAGATCGCCCCCGCTTGAGAGGTTCAGATCGCAAGGGCCCGGACCAAAGCCCAGATAGAGCGTGTCTGGTGCGGGTCTGGTCACATTCAGCGTGATCGGCGCGCGCGGCGCATAATGCGATACCATCTGCCCGGGTGCGGTTATCGCGCTGTCCGTCGGGGGGACCAGCAGGCGGCCAAGGGCAGCCTCGATTGCCTCGGCAGGGATACCGCCTGCGCGCAGCAACACCGGATCAGGTCCGGCAAGCCCAATGATCGTGCTTTCCAGGCCGACGGAACAGGGGCCACCGTCAAGCACCGCGGCGATCCGGCCTTCCAGCCCTGCGATCACGTGGCCGGCGCGGGTCGGGCTGATCCGGCCCGACGGGTTGGCCGACGGGGCAGCGACGGGGCCACCAAAGGTGGCGAGGAGCCGCCGCGCACCGGCATGATCCGGCACCCGTAGCCCAACAGTTTGCAAACCGGCCGTGACCAGCGACGACAGCCCGTGCCCGTCCTTCAACGGCAGCACAAGCGTCAACGCACCGGGCCAGAAAGCACCGG
>CALAIJ010000153.1 GCA_937923365.1 uncultured Sulfitobacter sp. | reverse complement strand
CTTGAAAACCTCTGCGGCCTCGACATATCCACCCTGCCCTTTAGCGGCGCGGGCCTGTGTCTGGGCGAGGTAGGCCGCCTCTTCCAGCACGGCCTTGGCGTGTTTGGGATCGCTCAGCAAAGGTTTGAGCGCACGGGCATGCCGTTCGCGAATGTCGCGCTTGCTGGCAAAGGCATTCAGGATCGCATCGGGCATTTTGGCCAGTACCAGATACCGCGAAAGCCATGGGGGGCTGACCTCCAACCGCTCTGCCATCTGCTTTTGCTGACCCCCGTAATAGAGCCGGATCGCCTCAGCGTAATCCACGGCACGTTCGTAGTCAGAGATATCCTCGCGATCGCGGTTTTCGATATCCGCAAGGCGAAACGCTTCTTCATCAGTCAGGTCGCGGACCTCGACCAGATAGCGGAACTGGGGGTAGTTGTTGGCCCGCAGCCAGCTGACGGCAAAGTGGCGGCGGGCACCACAAATCACTTCGAATTCGTGGTTTTCATCGTCAACCCGGCGCACGATGGACGGAAATTCCTGCTGGCCTTGTGCCTTGATCCCGTCGATCAGATCGCGGCAGTTTTCCTCGGTCAGCAGGGCGTAATCGCGATTGTGGCGCGCCCACATCCGTGCACGGGCAGGGTCGATCAGGTGCAGCGTTTTTTCCTGCACTTCACCTGACATCCGCTCCCCGATTGTGGTGGAGCGTTTGAGGAACCGTGCGCCCGCGCGCTCCGTCTGCGGGGCAGGGGTGTCAAGCCCGCTGAGGACATCGTCGAAAATGGCATCATGTTTCTTGCTCATAGCAAACCTTCCTTGCGCAGCGCGCCGTAGTGACTTGGCCATGTCTTGCGGATCAGCAATTCAATCTCGGAATTGACCGCATCCAGATAAGCGCGACAGCGTTTGTGCGTCTCTGTGCGGGTGCCGGGACCTGTCAGTTCATAGACCGTGGACAGGTTGGCGGCGGCGTTATCAATCTCGGCTGAATCCTTAAGAACGGCGGTCATCATATCCATCGGAAAGACCGCGTCCATCATCCGCTTGATCGCCTGATGCGCCGATTTTCCGTCATTCATCTTAGTCGCGAGGATTTTAACAAAATGATAATCACGCGCACCGCCGGCACGCGACAACTCCTCCAAAGTGGCGCCCATCATCTTTAGAAAATGCGCGGTAGAGCCAAAATCGATGTTGTTTGGGGGGGCAGGGATCACCAGCGCATTGGCCGCGCGCAGCACCGACAGCGACAGCATGCCAAGGGCAGGGGGCGGATCCAGCAGGATCACGTCAAAGCTATCCTTGATGCTGTCGATCCCCTCGCGCAGACGGTCCAGCACAAAGCTGCTGTCGCGGGCCATGCGGGCGGCAAATTCGTACTCCGCATCATAGAGCCCAAGGTTCGCCGGGATCAGCGCAATCCCCGGCCAGTAAGTCGCGCGCAAGGCGTAATGCAGCGACGCGGGCCCGCCATGGCGAAAGAAGGGATAGAGCGTGTCGTCGTCCTCATCCACGTCCACATCAGGGTTCAGCCCGAACATGGAGGTGGTCGAGGCCTGGCTGTCGCAGTCAATCACGCAGACGCGGTAGCCTTTCAGCGCGAGGTGTTGCGCCAGATGGCAGACCATCGTGGATTTGCCCACGCCCCCTTTGAAGTTCTGGATCGCGAGCACCATCGCAGGATCGTCCGTGGCGCGGTGGGGCAGGGTGCCAAAGACCTCGCGCATGGTATTGACCTGCGCCAGCGAATATCCTGTGCGCCGACCTGTATCGGGGTCCTTTTCGGGCGCGGGCAGACGGCCGTCACTTTCTGCATCGCGCAGGGCCTTATCACTGCGGCCCACCATCTCTGCGGCTTTGCGCACGTTGAACCGAAGGTTCAACTGCTTTGCCGCACCGGGCGCGTAGATACGCTCGCGCAACCGCTCGATCACGGTCGATGCGCGGTCAGAGAGGTTGGCAAGTTCTGTCAAGCTGACGGGGGGAAGAACGGGCTGCTGCATCAGGGGGCCTCGTGTTATGATTTTGTCGAATCATGAAGCAAGGCACCGAAACGCTCAAGTGCGAATATTGACGGGAGATCGCGAAAAAGTCGGAATTTGGTCGATGTGTCTTAAACGACTGCTCGTTTTGGGTGCACAGACCGGAAATCCTGGCGATTCTGCCCCTATTCACCCGTTTTGTAAGGTTTCCTATCCTGCGCGCCAAATGCCCCCCCTCAGAGAGCTGCCCCCCTTATATCCAAAAACAGAAAACACCTTTTGGTTCTGGATTCTAAAGTGTTCAGTGTTCAGGGGTTCAAACCGCGTTGTTTTCATATGATATGTGGCTCTATGCCTTACCTTTCGGGGTTGTTTGCCCAACCTTTGGGGAGGGATAGACTTACACATCGGGGTCGTTGGCCTTACGCATCGGGACCCGCTTAATTCTTACGTTTCGGGTGGCTCCTCAGAGGGGGCGCCTGAGTGCTAGGATAGCCTTACAGGACAGGGCTTTGCGAATCGGCTGGGCAAATCCAGCCATCCAAAGCCTTACAAATCGGGTGGTAGACCGGCGGGCAGGACCGTGATACCTTACGCCCATAAAAGAACAAATGTAAGTTTTGCATGTAAGGCAGGACATGAGCAAAGCCTATCGCACGGTTGAGGCGCGACCCAATGCGCAGACCCTCGTCAAACCCGGCGAACTGGTGGATCTGGTCGAGGTCACACCGCTGACGCTGGCCGACCGGCGTATCTACAATCAACTCTTGGAGAACGCGTGGGACGCGATCGAGAAACCCGTGACACATGTCATCGCCAAGTCTGATTTGCGCGGGTCGCATAACTCAAATGATCGGGTCGGTGCCTCTGTTGAGCGGCTGATGGCCTCCATCGTCAAGGTCAGTGTCATGCGCGACGGGGAGCCTGCAATCGAGCGTGTGCAACTGCTGGGCGGCAATGTGGAGACGACGCGCCGCGACGGGTTGCTGGAATACGAAATCCCGCAGCGGCTGCGGCGGATCATCAAGGACAGCACGGTCTTTGCGCGGCTGCAACGCGAGGTCATGTTTGCCCTGTCCTCCAAATACGCGCTCACGCTTTACGAGATGGTGCAAAAGCGCGGCAACCTGCGCTGGCGGTCTTCCGAGAAATTCAGTCTTGAGGAAATTCGCGGCGTGCTGGGCGTGCCCAAAGGCAAGCTCACCTCGTGGTCAAATCTCAAGCTGCGCGCAATTGATCCGGCGGTCGAAGAGGTCAGCGCGTTGTCCGATTTCATCGTAGAGGTCGCCCCCGTCAAAACCGGCCGCCGCGTCACCCATGTGGAGCTGCGCTGGTGGCGCAAGGACGCAGGCGGTGAGGCCAAGGCGGAGCGGGAATTGCAATTCGCCTCCGTCGGGCGGAAGGAGCGGACCCGTCCGCGCCCCGAATGGCTTGAGACCAAGGGCGCGGCCCTCAGGTCAGAGACCTATGAGACTGCCAAGCTGCGCCATCCCGGATATGACATCTATTTCGTCGAAGGGCAGTGGCGGGCGTGGGCGGCGGGCAAACCTGCCGCGCGCGATCCTGACAAGGCCTTCCTCGCGTTCTTCAAGACCTATGCCGAAAACAACCCGATCTAGAGATTGAATATGACCCTCGATCCCGCCTATTTCCTCTATCATTCCATCGGGCAATACCCCGGCAAGGCGCAGGATATGGCGCGGGCGCTTGAGCAGTTTAGCCAGACGTGGGGTGCCCCCGACGACGCGCAGTGGCCCAAGGTGCTGGC
>CALAIJ010000152.1 GCA_937923365.1 uncultured Sulfitobacter sp. | reverse complement strand
CTGGTCGCCAATCTCGCGGTAGCGGGACGCTTGGCGCGCCTGACGGGCAAGCTGTGCCAGTTGTGTGGCCAATTGTTCGATGACATCGTCGACACGGGCCAGATTGGTCTCGGCCCCGTTCAGCTTCAACTCCGCCTCGTGGCGTCGCTGATAGAGACCTGAGATGCCCGCCGCTTCCTCCAGAATACGGCGGCGATTCTTGGGCTTGGCGTTGATCAGTTCCGAGATCTGACCCTGCCGCACCAGCGCGGGCGAATGAGCACCAGTGGAGGCATCCGCAAACAACATCTGCACGTCGCGCGCGCGTACGTCTTTGCCTGCGGCCTTGTAGGCGGACCCGACGTCGCGGGTGATGCGGCGGACGATCTCAAGCGCATCGGTATCATTGAACCCCGCAGGCGCCAGCCGGTCGGAATTGTCGATATGCAACGACACTTCGGCAAAGTTGCGCGCTGGCCGCGTGGCCGCACCGGCAAAGATCACGTCCTCCATGCCGCCGCCCCGCATGGCGGTGGGGCGGTTCTCGCCCATGACCCAGCGCAGCGCCTCCAACAGGTTGGACTTGCCACAGCCGTTGGGGCCCACAACGCCCGTCAGACCATCAGCGATGATCAGGTCGGTGGGGTCCACAAAGCTTTTGAAGCCTGTCAGCCTGAGTTTGGAAAAGCGCAACTGCCCGCTGCCTGTCTATGATTCTGGTTATCCCGCGAAAATGCGTGTTGAGGCCGCCATGAGTCAACATAAACACACAAAGGAAGGGGCCTGATCGGCGGTTATCCACAAGATATTGCGGATTTGAGGGGTCTACGTAGGGTAGCAATCAACCTCAACGGTTGTCTGGTTGACGCCTTGCACAGCTGAGCCACGTACAGGCACACATTCAAGGTCGGATGCTTTGGGGGCGGATCGGCGCGCTTTGGGAGTGCGACCCTTGCCGCACTTCAGAACACCGATCGCCTGGGCCTGATCGCCACTGACCGATTTGACCTCACACCCGCTGACCTGCGCCATGGCGCGGCCTGCACGGTCGCGGATCGGACCAAAGCGGGGGGCGTATTCTGCGTTGACGCGAATTGCCTCTGCCGTGCGGTCGCGAATGCGCACGTCAAAGGTGGACCCATCGACTGTAACACGCGTCGCGGGCAGGCCACGGAACGCGGGCCCTGCGGTATTGCAGGCGGCCAAAAGGGCCAGGATAGGCAAAAGGCGAAACATGACCCAGAGTGCCATCGCGATGGTTAACAAAACCTTACGGTATCCCCTTCATCACGTGCCACCTGCTGTTTGGAGGATTGCGTGAAACCATTTGCCGTGGCGCGGTATTGGTCATATTATTTGACCAATCCTTTGAGGAAGCCCCGATGCCGTTCCAACCCATCACTGCCGAGAAACTCTCGGACGCTGTGGTCCGTCAGGTGGAGCAATTGATCTTGCGCGGCGTTTTGCGCCCCGGAGAAAAGCTGCCCCCCGAGCGTGATCTGGCCGAACGCCTCGGCGTCTCGCGCCCGTCGTTGCGCGATGCGATCTCACGGCTGCAGGAGGACGGTTTGCTCAGCGCGCGCGCAGGCGCCGGTGTGTTCGTGGCCGAGGTTCTGGGTCACGCGTTTTCGCCCGCGTTGGTCGCCTTGTTTGCGCGCCACGATGAGGCCGTGTTCGACTACATTTCCTTCCGGCGCGACATGGAGGGCCTCGCAGCCGAGCGGGCAGCCAAGCTTGGCTCCGACACGGATCTCGCGGTCGTCAGCACGGTCTTTGCCAAGATGGAGGACGCCCACGCACGCAAGGCCGCCGAGGAAGAAGCGCAATTGGATGCGCAATTCCACATGGCCATTGTTGAGGCGAGCCATAACGTCGTGATGCTGCATATGATGCGTTCAATGTATGCGCTGCTGCGGGGCGGCGTGTTTTACAACCGCCAGGTCATGTTTGAACAACATACCAGCCGCGCGGCGTTGTTGGACCAGCACCGCGCAATCCATGACGCGTTGCAAGCCCGCGACCCTGCAGCTGCGCGCGCTGCTGTCGAGGCACATCTGGCTTACGTGCAGGCCGCATTAAGCGAGCAACAACGGGCGCGCCATAACGAAACAATCGCCCGGCAACGGCTTGACCACGAACAGATGCGCTAGACGTCCTGCGGTATGCGGGACGCACACCTTACGGGGAAACTGCGCGTAAGGTGCAGGTCCCCTGCACCTCGGTGTGCGAATGATGATGGGTCCCAAAAGAGAAAGCCATCGTCATGTTCATTGCACATCTGCCTGCCGCTTACCTGCTTAGCCATTGCCACCCGACCTTGTCACGCCTCCGACCTGCGTTCTTGGTGGGCGCGCTGCTGCCGGATGCTGACATGCTGGTCTTTTACCTCTGGGATCACGGATCGGTGCATCATCACGACTACTTGACGCATCGGCCAATTGTTTGGGCGGCATTGCTTGGCATCGGCCTGATACGACGCAGCTCTTGGTGGGGCCGACAGGCTGCGGTCATCAGCATTGGGGCGCTGACCCATTTGATGCTGGACAGTATTGCAGGCAACATCGCCTGGGGGTGGCCGGTAACTGCGGCCGCACGACCTTTGATCGCGGTACCTGCTACGCAAGACTGGTGGGTGATGTCTTTCGTTCTCCACTGGACCTTCGCGGTGGAGATCCTGATCTGTTTGCTTGCCTTGTGGGTCTTGCCACGCAGGGTGCCGTAGAACGGCACCTTACGGCGCGGGGTCTGTAAGGTGCCGTTCTACGGCACCCTCCGCGCCAACAAAAAAGCCCCCGCACTTGGCGGGGGCTTTTCATAAGTCAGGCAGGATAGCCTAGTGCAGCTTTGCGTCCACCTGCGATATGGCATCTTCGATCAGCTTGTTACCGTCCGTTGCAGTCATCTGCTTGGCAACGACGTCGCGCGCAGCACCGATCGCGATAACAACAGCCTGATCGCGCACTTCCTTGACTGCAGCCGCCTGAGCGGAGCCAATCTGCTCCTCGGCGGCAGCCATCCGGCGCTCCATGGATTTGGCAAGATCTTCGCGGGCCTGTTCGCCTGCGGCGGCGGCCTCGTCTTTAGCCGCGGCCACGATGCGGTCGGCCTGTTCTTGCACTTCCTTGTGCTTGCGCTCGTAAGAGGCAAGCAAGGTCTGTGCTTCCTCACGCAGGGCGCGGGCTTCATCCAGTTCGGTCTTGATGCCTTCGGCGCGTTTGTCGAGCATGCCGATGATCAAGCTGGGCACCTTGAGATACACCAGAATGCCAACGAACAGCAGAAACGCGATCAGAACTACAAAGTCCGTGTTCCGCAGCGAAAAGAACGGGCCGCCTGCAGCAAAAGCAGGAGAGGCGACGATACCAGCGAGCAGTGTCGAGAGGGTCAAACGCATGGGTCTTATCCTTTCATCCGCGCCGTAACGGCAGCGGTGATCGTCTTGGCATCGGCTTTGCCACCCATGGCAAGGACGATCTCTTTGGCGGTATCCTTGGCCACGTCTTTGACGCTTTCCAGAGCACCGGCGCGGATTTCCGCGATGGCCTTCTCGGAGGCGGCTGCCTTGACCGCGATCTTCTTGTCGGCCTCGGCGATGGCCACGTCCAGATCGGCCTGGATGTCGGCTTTGGCTTCGGCAACGATACGGCCAGCTTCGGCGCGGGCATCAACCAGCGCCTTGTCATAGGCAGCTTCCGCATCGACTGCTTTGGCCTTGAGGTCCTCGGCCGCGGCGATGTCATTGGAGATTGTGCCAGACCGTTCGGCCAACACGCCCCCAATGCGCGGCAGCGCCACGCGGGAAAGAATAAAATAGGTCGCGAACAGGGCAATCAAAATCCAGAAGATCTGGTTGTCCCATGTCGAAAAGTCGAGCTGTGGCATGCCGGGTTCGGCTTTGCCTGCGGCTTCGGTTGTGTCGGTTGCCATTGTGGCCTCTCCTTGGAAACTTTGCCTTCTTACTGCGTGTCGGAGACGAATGCCTCCGACACGCTCGTAAGGATGTCAGTCTCTAAGTGTCTTAGACAGCGAACATCAGCAGCAGAGCGACGAGGAACGAGAAGATCCCCAGGGCTTCTGCGAAAGCAATACCGATGAACATTGTGGCTGTCTGGCCAGCGGCCGCAGACGGGTTGCGCAGAGCGCCGGACAGGAAGTTACCAACCACGTGACCCACACCAACGGCCGCGCCGCCCATGCCGGTACAAGCCAGACCTGCCCCGATGTATTTACCCAATGCTGTTGCGACTTCGATTTCCATGTTTTTTCTCCTTACGATGGAATTAGTACTTTGTATGCGGGAAGACCCGCGGTTGTGACGTAGGGTGCGCTTCTACTGCGCACCGCAATTAATGATGCGGATGCAGCGCGTCCTTCAGGTAGACACATGTGAGGATCGCGAACACATAGGCCTGAATGAAGGCCACCAGCATCTCAAGCGCGTAGATCGCGGTGATGGCGATGATCGACAGCGGCGTGACCACAAGACCGATACCGGTAGAGATCAACACCAGCGGTGCGAAGGCCGCGAAAACCTTGATCACTGCGTGACCAGCCATCATGTTGCCTGCCAAACGAATGGAGTGGCTGACTGGGCGCACAAAATACGAGATCACCTCGATCAGCGCCAGAATGGGACGCAGCACCAGCGGTGCGCTGGATATCCAGAAGACGCCAAGGAAGCCCGCGCCATTCTTGACGAAACCAAGGATCGTCACGGTCAGGAACACGCCCATCGCCATGATGATCGTGACGGCAATGTGCGACGTTGGTGTAAACGCCATCGGCAGCAGGCCAAGGAAGTTCGAGAACACGATGAACATGAACAATGTCATGATCCAGGGGAAATACTTGAGGCCATCTTTGCCGCAGATATCTTCCACCATTTTGTGGATGAAGCCATAGGCCAGCTCAGCAATCGACTGGATGCGGCCGGGGACGATGGCACGCTTGGACGAGCCCAGCACCAGCAGCGCGAACGTGGCCAGAACAGCCAATGCCATCCAAACCGTCGCGTTGGTGATCGTGTACCAAGCAACATCGCCACCGCCAAAGAACGGCTTGACCGCGAACTGGTCCATCGGATGGAAAACCAGACCTTCTTCTGCGCCTTTTGCCTCTGATGCCATTTCAGGCCCCTTCGTCTTGTGCATCTTGCGATGCGTGTGTCTGGCCCTGAGCGGCCATCTGTTTGCGCTGGAGTTCCTGCGCGGAGCGGAGCATCGTTTTAATCCCCGCCGCGAGGCCCAGCAATGTAAAAAGCATCAAGAAGATGGGCAGTGTGCCAAAGGCCCAATCCAGACCCCATCCGATGCCAAAGCCGATCAACAGACCGACCACCAATTCAATCACCATGCGCCACGCGAGGTGGCTTTCGTCCACGGCTTTGTCAGCACGAGGTTTCGGCGCATTGCGCTTTTTGGCAGCGTCCAGTTTGGCTTCAAGCTGCGCGAGGCGTTGCTTTTCTTCCGGTGTGGGCACGGGCCAAAGTCCCTCTTGTGACTTGGGGTTGGGATACGGCTGCGACGGGTCAGAGTCAACTCTGACACCTGCGTGCGTAGGTAATTGATTTCTTTATATTTAATTGGAAATCTTAGAGGGCGGCACGGTGCCAGAATGGCTGAGGTCCCAGTTTTTGAACCCTTGGCGTTATTCAACCTTTTGGTTGATTATCCCCGCTGCATCCCCGCGCCACGGCGCGCTTTGGGCCAGCAACCAGTCACGGAACAGGCGCACATGCTTGCGCCGCATCGCCCCGTCCGAGCGCACAAGATGGTAGCCGCCTTCGCGAAAGCCCACGTCGGACAGACGGATCAAGCGGCCTGCCGCAACCTCGCCCGCGACGACTTCGTCGGAGACAAGCAAAACGCCCTGACCCGCAATCGCGGCCTCGACCGCCAGCAGCGACCGCAGGCGCCATGGGTTCTGCGGCAGGTCCTCGGGCGCGATGTCGATGCCCGCCTGCGCGAACCAGATGTGCCAGGTGCCATTGGTGCGGTCGCGCAGCAACGGATAGTCCAGCAACGCGCGGGGGTCATCCACCGGGCCGGGTACCAGCCTGGGCGCCGCATAGGGATAGAGCGGCGCGTCGCTGATCAGTTCGGACCCCGGGTAAACACCACCGGGATGCACAAAGCGGATCGCCAGATCGGCCTCATAGCGCGCCACATCGGCCAATTGGCGCGAGGCTTCTAGCCGGACTTCGACCTCTGGGTATCGCACATAAAACTCGGTGAGGCGCGGCAGCAGCCATTTGGTCGCAAACAGTGGCTCGCTGTTGACTGTGACCGTCCCGGTCGGCGTTTCCGCCAGCCCTTCGGTAGCGCTGGCGATAGCATCGAGGGCAATCGAGATCTGCGCCAGATAGGCCGCCCCGTCACGGGTCAGCGCCACGCCTCGGGGCAAATCGCGGAACAACTGCACGCTCAGGCGGTCCTCCAGCCCGCGCACATGGCGGCTGATGGAGGAATGGCTGACACTCAGTTCTTCTGCCGCGCGCGAGAAGCTTTCATGCCGGCCAGCAGCCTCAAAGGCGCGCAGGGCATTGAGCGGGGGAAGTTGGCGGCGCATGGTCATATATGTGCGTTTTATGCACATGTACTGTCAAGAAGTTGTCTTTGTGCCCAGCGGTGCAAAGGACGATATTGGTATCAGAAACCCAAACATACTGGATAAATGACATGGCATGTATAGATGCACACACGCTTCGGCGTGACCGGAAAACACGTGCAAAAGCGACATGGATCGCGCGTGTCCTGCGCGGCCTCCGTCTTCGCTGGGCCACCCGTCACCACCCGCGTGTACCGCGTATGAACGCGCACATTGCCCGTGACATCGGGCTGTCAGAGGCGGATCGGGCGCAGCTTGACCACCAGTGGCCGTCGCAAACAACGCATCACCCGCGCAGTTGACCACCTTCCCTCGCCGCACCGCGCGGGGTATGAACCCTCATGCCTCGCGATCTGGATCAAACCTTTGCCGCCCTTGCGGACCCCACCCGCCGCGCCATCCTTGCGATGTTGCTGGAGGATGACATGGCGGTGACCGATGTGGCGGAACCTTTTGAGATGTCGCTGGCGGCGATCTCGAAACATCTGGGGGTGCTGACCACTGCCGGGCTGATCTCTCAGGAAAAGCGCGGCCGGGTAAAATGGTGCAAGCTGGAACCTGACGCATTGCGCGCAGCATCAACGTGGATGCAAGGGTTCGGTCAATTCGAACCGGTCAATCTGGATGCTTTCGAGCGGTTTCTGGCAGCCGAGTTGCCGGATGCTGAGCCTGACTAAAGCGCCCCTCTGTGAATTGGGGCGCCCCAGTAT
>CALAIJ010000151.1 GCA_937923365.1 uncultured Sulfitobacter sp. | reverse complement strand
ACTTCGGACCACATGTAACTGTAATACCCGCTTGAATACCCGTCGCCTGCGAACACATGGGCAAACTGCGGCGTGGCATGACGCATGCGAATGGCGGCAGGCATGCCCAAAGCCTCCAGCACCTCGGCCTGTTTGGCCATTGGATCGGCAGGCGCCGCCCCGTCATGAAAAGCCAGATCCACAAGCGCGGAGGCCACGTATTCCACCGTCTGGAACCCCATATCGAAGGTGGCTGCGCCCAGCACTTTCCTGAGCATCTCTGCTGGCATCGCCTCGCCCGTTTTGGCGTGCACGGCAAACTCGCCCAGCACTTCGGGCACTTCCAGCCAATGCTCGTATAACTGGCTGGGCAATTCGACGAAATCACGCGCAACAGAGGTGCCGCTGACGCTTTCGTACGTCACATCCGACAGCATCTGGTGCAGCGCATGGCCGAACTCGTGAAACAGCGTGCGCGCATCGTCATAAGACAGCAACGCAGGATCCGACTTGGCAAAGTTGCACACGTTGATCACCACAGGGCTTTGCACTGATGGGTGTTTCGCCTGCGACCGCATGGCAGAGCACCACGCGCCAGAGCGCTTGGAGCCGCGCGCGAAGTAATCCCCGATGAATACGGCCACATGATCCCCGTTTCGGGTCACTTCCCAAGCACGGCAATCTTCGTGATAGAGCGGTACGTCCAAAGGCACGAATTCCAGACCGAAAAGCCGCGTCGCACAGGCGAATGCCGCGTCGATCATCCGGTCCAGCTGGAAATAGGGTTTCAACGCGGCCTCATCCAGATCATGCTCTGCTGCGCGGCGCTTCTCTGCGTAGTACCGCCAGTCCCATGGGGCCAGATCGCCGTTGACGCCGTCCGCGTGCATCATCTCTTGCAGCACTTTGGCGTCCGCTTCGGCCTGCGCTTTGGCAGGGGCCCAGACGTCCATCAAAAGGTTGCGCACGGCGGCCGGTGTTTTGGCCATCTCCGTCTCAAGCTTGTAGTCGGAAAAGCTGTCGTAGCCCAAAAGCTGCGCGCGTTCCTCGCGCAGTTTCAGCGTTTCGGCTGCGATGTCACGGTTGTCTGTATCACCGCCATTTGCCCCGCGGGCCTCCCATGCGCGAAACGCCTTTTCACGCAGATCGCGGCGCGGCGAGAATTGCAAGAACGGTACGATCAGCGACCGCGACAGGGTCACAACGGGCCCGCCTGCCTCTTTTTCTTCCCCTGCCGCGCGGGCAGAGGCAACAACAAAATCGGGCAACCCTTCCAGATCATCCTCGGACAGTTTCATGAACCACGACCGCTCATCCGCCAGCAGGTTCTGAGTGAAAGACGTGCCCAACACCGCAAGCCGGCCCTTGATCTCTTTCATCCGCGCTTCCTCGGTTCCTTCCAACGCGGCGCCAGAGCGCACGAACCCACGATGGGTCAGCATCAGGACACGGGCCTGTTCTTCGCTCAGGTCAAGCTGGTCGCGCTGTTCCCAAATGGCTGCGACGCGGGCGAACAAGGCCTTGTTGCTGGAAATCTCCGAAAAATGCGCCGCCAGCTTGGGCGAGAACGCCCGCTGCAAATCCTCGCGCGCGGGGTTACTGTCGGCCCCTGCGACGGTAAAGAACACGCCCAGCACTTTGTCCAACGCTTGGCCTGCGGCCTCCAACGCCTCGATGGTATTGGCAAAATCAGGCGCTTGGGAGTTGCCCGCAATCGCGTCGATCTCGGCCACATGCGCGGCCAGCGCTTGCTCTAGCGCGGGGGCGAAATCATCGTCGGATACTTTGTCGAACGGGGCCAGTTTGAACGGCGTTTCCCAGTCTTGCAGCAGCGGATTTGTCATGGAAATCTCCTTTGTCCTCATAGGTAGGGCCGCACGTGGGGGGTTGCAATCATTCCGGCAAAACATGACGGTCTGCGCAAAGTAAAACGGGGAATACAAATGACCAAACGCAACATTCACAGCGGCGATATGACCCGCGCCATTCATGCAGGCGAACAGCCCGACCCCACGACAGGCGCTTCTGCCCCGGCGATCCACATGTCCTCTACGTTTGTCAGCGACAGTGTGGCGGGTTTTTCCGCCCATGATCTGGGTGAAGACAGCCCGTTTCTCTATGCGCGTTGGTCCAACCCGACCGTGCATATGCTGGAGCGCAAAATCGCCGCACTGCAAGGCACCGAAGACTGCCTGTGCACCGCCTCTGGCATGGCAGCTGCCGCCGCAATCATGCTGACCTTCCTCAGCAAGGGCGACCATGTGGTGATCTCTGATGTGTCCTACGCAGGCGTCGCCGAACTGGCCCGCGAGACACTGCCCCGCTACGGGATCGACGTCACGCCCGTGGACATGTCCAACCTAGAGGCCGTCGCCGCCGCGATCCGCCCCAACACCAAGCTGGTACACGTAGAAAGCCCTGTGAACCCGATCATGCGTCTGACGGACATTGTGGCCGTCGCCCGCATGGCTCACGACGCAGGCGCGCTGGTGTCAGCGGATGCGACCTTTGCCTCGCCCATGGGCTTGGACGCCGTCGCATTGGGCGTTGATCTGGTGATGCATTCCACCACCAAATACATGGGTGGTCATGGCGACGCCGTGGGGGGGGCCGTGGCAGGGCGCGCCGATCTGGTCAAACAAATGCGTCTTGAGGCGGGTATCCACCACGGCAGCGTTCTGTCGCCTTTCAATGCGTGGCTGATTGCGCGTGGTGCGGCGACTTTGCCCCTGCGTATGCGCGCTCACCAGCAAGGCGCACTGGCCGTCGCCGAGTGGCTTGAGGCGCAGCCCAGCGTCACCCGCGTTTTCTACCCCGGATTGCCGTCGCACCCGCAGCACGATCTGGCCCGCGCGCAGATGAAAAACTACTCCGGCATGCTCAGCTTTCAGGTTGGCGATACGGCCACAGCAGAGCGGCTTGCCGCGCAGATGATCGAGAAGCTCAAGATCGTGCATTACGCCGTATCCTTAGGCCACCACCGTACGCTGATCTTCTGGATGGAGACGGCAGGCCTGATGGAAAGCTCCTTCAAGCTGGAAGGGGCGGCACTGGAAAGCTACCGCGCCTTTGCGGGTGACGGAATTTTCCGCATGTCCGTTGGTCTTGAAGACCCCGAAGACATCATCGCTGATCTGGCGCAGGTTCTTTGATCGAAGCGGCGGGCCCCATGGGTCCGCCCTGCGTTACTCCAGCCCCTCGCGAAGCGCCTCGGGTGCGGTCCCCAGTTGTGCGCCCAAGGCGTCGTGCGCCTGCCGCGCCACGTCCTTGCGCAAGAGATACTCCGCGCCATTTTCCAACTGGCCCTGCGCGTCTGCTTCTATCAACGCGAGGGCCTGCCTTAAATGGTGGGTCGACAGTGCGATGTAATCAGGGTCGTCGCCTGTGAAGGCATTCGCGATGCGCCCCAGCTTTGTCTTCATGCGCCGCTCCGCTTTGTAGGCATAGTGGAGTTTATGATGCAGATGCTGCAACAACGTCTCTGCGTCCAAAGGGGCGATCGTTGCAGCATGTGCAGCAGCCCCAAAGGCGACTGGAAAAGCACCCGTCAGCTTTTGTCCCGCAACGATCTTTTGATCTTTCAGCAAGACAATGGGCAAATCATCCGCGCTCATGACTGGTGAGCCTGACAGATCGGACAATCGCTGCGCGGGCTCACCTTGATCTGGCGGCTTTCGCCGTAAAGCGCATCGTAGATCACCATTTGCCCGCGCAGCGGCGCGCCTGCGCCTGTGATCAGCTTGACCGCCTCGACCGCCATCATCGCACCGATAACACCGGGCAGCGGGCCGATCACGCCCGCCTCTGCACAGCTGGGGGCCAAATGCGGTGCGGGTGCCTTGGCAAAAATACACTGGTAGCAGGGCGCACCGTTGGCAGGGTCAAACACGCTCAACTGCCCTTCCCACTGGCTGAGCGCGCCAGAGATCAACGGGATACGCGCTGCGACGCAAACCTGATTGACCAGATAGCGGGTCTCGAAATTGTCGGTGCCATCCAGCACAAGATCATAGTCGGCAAAAAGCTCGGGCGCGATGTCTTGCGTCAAACGGCGGTTGTAGGGGCGCACCTCAACGAAGGGGTTTTGCGCCTGCATCTCGGCCTGTGCGGAAAAGACCTTGGCTGTGCCGATGGCCGCATCCTTGTGGATGACCTGCCGCTGGAGATTGGCGTTCTCGACGGTGTCATCATCAATGACCCCGATGGTGCCGACACCCGCGGCGGCCAGATATTGCAACGCAGGTGCGCCCAGACCGCCCGCGCCAACGACCAGAACGCGGGCGTTCCTGAGCGCTTTTTGACCGGCGCCGCCAACTTCGCGCAGCACAATGTGGCGCGCGTAACGGTTCAGTTCGGTGTCGGAAAACGCACCCTGCTGGTGCGGCGCCTCTGACGGTGCGGCAACTTTTGCGCGCAATTGACGCAAGCCTGCGCGGTAAAGCCCGAACAACACACAGGCCCCCGCAAGCAAGAGCCACGGTGCGGCACTGCCCCCTGTGGCCAAACGCAACGGGTGCCCTTGCGCCAAGGTCAAATGCAGTGCGATCAAAGCCGCAAAGAGCACCCCCAGCAACCCAAGACGCACACTGCGCGGCGCGCCCATAAAGCCGCCCCCGAACCAGATGGCGGCGGCAATGATCAGGACCGGCAGCATCAACCCGCTCCGGTGGAGCCGAAACCGCCTGCCCCGCGTGCGGTGTCATCCAGCGCCTCTGCAAGGGCAAATGCGGCCTGCACCACAGGGGCGACCACCATCTGGGCGATGCGCATGCCGTGGGTGATCGTGAACGAGGTGTCGCCGGCGTTCTGTACGATCACGCCCACCTCGCCACGATAATCACTGTCGATGGTGCCGGGACTGTTGGGCAGTGTGATCCCGTACTTGAGCGCGAGGCCCGAGCGCGGCCTGATCTGCACCTCGAAGCCTTGCGGGATTTCCATGCGCAGGCCTGTGGGCACCAACATCCGCGCGTTGGGGGAAATGCTTACCGGGCCATCAGGCAAATGCGCCCGCAGGTCGGCACCCGCAGCCCCCTTGGTTTCATAAGTCGGCAGGCCAAGGCTGGTATCCGCACCCGAAACCCATTGCACGGCAACCGTGACCATCAGGCCAGCGCCGCCGCAATGCGCGCGGCCAACTGGTTGGCAACTTGGGCCTTATTCATGCGGGGCCAGGTATCCGCACCATCATTGTCGATGATCGTAACCGCGTTTTCTGACCCGCCCATGATCCCTGTCTCGGGTGAGACATCGTTGGCGACGATCCAGTCACACCCTTTGCGCTTGCGCTTGGCTGTGGCGTTTTCGATGACATCATTCGTCTCGGCAGCAAAGCCCACGACCAAAGAGGGGCGGCCTTTCTTCATCTGGGCGACAGTCTTGAGAATGTCGGGGTTTTCGGCAAAGGCGAGACTGGGCAAGCCATCTTTGGATTTCTTCAGCTTTTTGTCGCTGGCGCTGGTGACGTGCCAATCGGCCACTGCCGCGGCAAAGACACCTGCGTCGACGGGCAGAGCGTCTTGCACCGCGTCCAGCATCTGCCGCGCGGTCTGCACCTTGATGACCTGAACCCCTTCGGGCGGGGCCACATCGGCCGGACCGGTGACAAAGACCACCTCTGCGCCCAGCGCCGACAACGCCCGTGCGAGGGCCGTGCCTTGCGCCCCTGAGGAACGATTTGCGATGTAGCGCACCGGATCGATGGGTTCATGGGTCGGGCCCGACGTGACAAGCACCCGGCGGCCTTTCAGCGGACCATCTGCAAGGCGCGCCTCGATGGCCGCGACGATTTCCAACGGCTCGGACATACGACCGGGGCCATATTCCCCACAGGCCATGTCGCCCTCATTGGGGCCAACAACGGCGATCCCGTCGTCAGTCAGCGTTGCCAGATTGCGCTGGGTCGCGGCGTGGTCCCACATCCGCACGTTCATGGCAGGGGCGATCAAGACGGGCGTATCGGTTGCCAGCAGCAAGGTGGAGGCCAGATCATTCGCCAAACCCTTTGACATCTTGGCCATCAAATCCGCCGTGGCAGGCGCGACAACCACCAAATCAGCAACACGGCTAAGCTGGATATGGCCCATCTCGGCTTCGTCACTCAGGTCGAAAAGATCGCGGTAAAGCGTGCTGCCTGCAAGTGCTGACACCGACAAGGGTGTGACAAATTCTTCACCTGCGCGGGTCAGAACGGGTGTCACCTCGGCCCCGCGCTCGCGCAACCGACGGATCAGGTCGAGCGATTTGAACGCGGCAATTCCGCCGCCGATGATCAGCAAAATCCGTTTGCCTGCCAGCATGATACGCCCTTTCAAGGTGTTCTGGGGGCGACACTACTGCGCAGAACGCATGGTGCACAAGATGTGCACCTTACAGGCGTGGGTCAAACCGGACGCGGACAGCCTGCCTAGTTGAGGAAGTGGAACACTTCGCGTGACTGCCCTTCGAGAGATTTACGCATCTTGCCGAAGGCAGCGGCCTCCAGCTGGCGTACGCGCTCTTTGGAAAGGCTGAGTTCATTGCCAAGGCTCTCCAACGTGCGCGGCTGGTCGCGCAGCTTGCGCTCGCGGACGATGAACTGCTCACGCTCGTTAAGGTCCTGCATGGCCGAAAACAACCAGTTGCGCAGTTGGGCATTGTCGTGGCTTTCCTCGACCCGCTCTGCGGCTTGCGCGCTGTCGTCAACCAGCGCATCAATCCACTCGCGGCCCTCGTCTTCGGCCGATTGGGTGGCGTTCAGCGAAAAATCGGAGCCGCTCAAACGCCCTTCCATCATCTCGACGTCATGCAGGGGCACGCCAATCTCGGTGGAGATCATCTGCCGCAACTGGTGCTTGTCGAGCGTCTCTCCGGCGGAGGCGGCCTCCCGCTCCAGTCGCGCCTGCACGCGGCGCATGTTGAAAAACAGCGACTTTTGCGAGGATGTGGAGCCTGTCCGTACCATCGACCAGTTCCGCATCACGTGGTCCTGGATAGACGCCTTGATCCACCACACTGCATAGGTCGAAAACCGAACGCCGCGATCAGGGTCGAATTTATCGGCGGCTTTCATCAGGCCAAGGCCCGCTTCCTGAATGAGGTCATTCATAGGCGCGCCGTAGCGCTTGAATTTCGACGCCATTGAAATGGCCAAACGCATGTAAGCCGTGATCAGGCGGTGCAAAGAGGCCTCGCAGCGCTGGTCGCGCCAAGCGTAAGCCAATCGCAATTCCGTCTCGGCGTCCAAAAGCTCTGCTTTCATCGCAGTTCTGGTAAGTGAAAATTCGCGTGCCGTTTGCATCGTCATATTCAATTTCCCCCTGATCGGCACAGCGTCTTGATGAGTTGCACCGTGGAGGATACGCATGAACCAGCACAATGGTTCCGAAAAAAGGTGAAATAAATGTTGCCGGCACGTACGTTCGTTCTAGGCGGAGCTGCCTCTGGCAAGTCGATCTGGGCGGAAAACCTTTTGGAAAACAGCGGCTTGAACCTGATGTACCTGGCGACGGGGCAGGTTTTTGACGCCGAAATAAAAAACCGCGTCGATGTCCATAAATCACGAAGGGATGCCCGCTGGACGACCATCGAAGAACCCTTTGACCTTGGCCCGGCTTTGTCGGAACTCAGCGCCCAAGACGCGGTCTTGATCGACTGCGCCACCATGTGGCTTAGCAACCATCTGCTGGCTGAAAACCCCCTGCCCGCGGCGCAAGAGGCGCTGTTAGACGCTCTGCGCAACACCAAAGCCCCTTGGATTATTGTGTCGAACGAAGTGGGCCAGGGTATCGTCCCTGACAACGCGCTGGCCCGCACTTTCCGTGAGGCACAGGGGCGGCTCAACATCGCGCTGGCAGCCGAAGCGGACGTGGTCGTGCAGGTGATCGCGGGCCTGCCTCAGGTTCTGAAAGGCACGCTGCCATGACGACATGGCACTGGGTGCGCCATGGCCCCACGCACGAGAAGACCTTTGTCGGATGGCGCGATGTGCCCGCCGATCTGTCAGACCAACGCCAGCTTGCCCGCTTGTCGGCGCATTTGCCGCAGGATGCTTTGCTGATGTCTTCGGACCTGATCCGCAGCACAGCGACCGCAGATGCGATCGGTGCGGGCACCCGAACCCGCCTGCCCCATCACAGCGGCTTGCGCGAATTCAACTTTGGCATCTGGGACGGGATGGGGTTCGACGCCGTTGCCGCACGGGACCCTGAACTGTCGCGCACCTTTTGGGAAGCGCCGGGTGATGTCACCGCACCGGAGGGCGAAAGCTGGAACATGGCGGCCTCTCGCGTGAACACAGTTGTTGACCAGATGAACGCCGCACATCCCCACGCGCATATCATTGCCGTCGCACATTTCGGCGTGATCCTGACGCAAGTGCAGCGTGCACTGGGGGTGACGCCCTACAAAGCCTTGTCGCACAAGATCGACAATCTGTCTGTTACCACCCTGAAACACGAGGGCGGCCATTGGCAAGCAGAGGCGATCAATCACCTGCCATGATGGCACAGACCACAAATCGCGATTTGCGGCGGCAACCATCATCACGCTAACGTGCGCCTCATGACATATGACCTTTATATCGGCGATCGCACCTTCTCCAGCTGGTCCTTGCGCGGCTGGTTGATGCTGGAAAAATTCAACCTTTCTTACCGCGCCCATTTGGTGGGGCTTTACGCGGGCACCATGGCCGAGGAACTGGCCACAGTTTCCCCTGCAACCCTTGTCCCTGCCTTGCGTCTGCCTGATGGCACCGTGGTGGGCGAAACGATGGCCATGGCCGAAACACTGGCAGAGCGGCACCCGCAGGCAGGTCTTTGGCCCGCTGACCCTGCGGCGCGTGCAACGGCCCGCTGGCTGTGTGCGGCTATGGCTGCGGGCTTTGGTGCATTGCGAGACGCCTGCCCAATGCAATTGCAACATGTGAACACGATGTTCCCCGCCTCTGACGCAGTCAAAGCCGACCTTGCGCGCATCGAAACGCTCTGGGCCCATGCGGCATCCCTGCGCACGGAAGAGGGCCCATGGCTCTTTGGTGCGTATTCCTTGGCGGATGCCTTTTACGCACCTGTGGTCGCGCGCATTGTAGGCTATGATCTGCCTGTGTCTGATGCAGCACGCCGCTATTGCGAGGCCACGTTGAACGACCCTGCATTCAAAGCATGGCGGGCAGAAGGCCTGAAGACCATCTACGATCCTTTCCCCTATGACATGGGCGTCCCTGTGCGGCCCTGGCCTGTGGACGCGTGAACCTACCTTCAGGCGGGCAAACCGTGGGCAATACCTGCATTTGTTAACCTTTCTTAAACACCCGTTCCCTACCCATTAACCATGAATGGGTAGGGAGAAATTCGCAGATGGTCGCACGCGCCTACACGGTCGCCTTCCAAGGGGTGGAGGCCCGCACGGTTGAGGTGCAATGCGCGATCACGCCGGGCCTGCCTGCGTTCTCGATCGTCGGCCTGCCCGACAAAGCGGTGTCCGAGGCGCGCGACAGGGTGCGCACTGCGCTGACGTCGATGGCCATTGCACTCCCCTCCAAACGGATCACGGTGAACCTGTCCCCTGCAGACCTGCCCAAGGAAGGCAGCCACTTTGATCTGCCCATTGCGATGGCCTTGCTGACAGCACTGGATATCCTGCCCGCTGATGTCAGCCAGAACGTGGTCGCCTTGGGGGAGCTGTCGTTGGACGGCTCTTTGATCCCCGTGGTGGGCGCCTTGCCTGCCGCGATGGCTGCCGCGACGCACAACCGCAGCCTGCTTTGCCCTGCGGCCTCTGGTGCCGAAGCCGCGTGGGTAGGCGACGCCCAAGTCATTGCTGCGGCCAATCTGGGCGATGTGGTGCGCCACTATACAGGCCAGTCCCCACTGGCTCCAGCAGAGCCGGGCGAAGTGACGGCACCACCTGCGGGCCGGGACCTGCGCGATGTCAAAGGGCAGGAACGTGCCAAGCGTGCGCTGGAGATCGCCGCAGCCGGGCGACATCACCTGATGTTTGTGGGCACGCCCGGTTCTGGCAAGAGCATGTTGGCCGCGCGACTGGCCTCGATCCTGCCACCACTCACAGCCTCCGAAGCACTTGAAACATCGATGATCCACTCACTGGCGGGGCTTCTGGACGAGGGGGGTATCTCACGCGCGCGGCCCTTTCGGGAGCCACACCACACGGCCTCGATGGCCGCAATCATTGGCGGTGGGCGACAGGCAAAACCGGGTGAAGTGTCCCTTGCCCATAACGGCGTGCTGTTCATGGATGAATTCCCTGAATTCCCGCGTACGGTGCTGGAAACCCTTCGCCAACCGATTGAGACAGGCACAGTCATGATCGCGCGCGCCAATGCCCATGTGCGATACCCGTGCAAATTCATGCTGGTGGCCGCGGCCAACCCTTGCAAGTGCGGCTACCTGACGGACCCCGCCCGGGCCTGCGCGCGCGTTCCGCAGTGCGGCGAGGACTATATGGGCCGCATTTCGGGGCCCCTGATGGACCGCTTTGATCTGCGCGTCGATGTTCCGCCTGTGGCCTTTACCGACCTCGATCTGCCTGCAAATGGCGACACCTCGGCCGATGTGGCGGCCCGCGTGGCCACAGCGCGCGCTGTGCAGACGGACCGTTTCAAAGATCACGAGGGTATGTCGGTGAACGCGGACGCCGAAGGCGACATGCTGGAGGAAATCGCGACCCCTGACAGCGACGCGCGCGCGCTGCTGACAAAAGTGGCTGAGCGTTTTCATCTGTCAGCGCGCGGCTATCACCGCGTGATCCGTGTGGCGCGGACGATTGCGGATATGGACGGGTCTGCCACGGTGCGCAAACCCCACATCGCTGAGGCCGTCAGCTTCCGGCTTACCAGCCCGGCTGACGCCTGATCCACGCGCCAAGTTGGTCCAGCGTCTGGCGCGCTTCGGGCAGGATATTGTGGAAAATCGGCCAGACATGCGGCAGGTCGTGCACCTCAACCAATGTGGTCTGGCATCCCTGCCCCTCGCACAGCTTGGTGAGACGGCGCGCATCGTCGCGCAGAATTTCTGTGTCACCGACAGTGATCCAGATCGGTGGAGCGCCTTCGAACGACCCTAGCAAAGGACTAACGCAAGGGTCCTCGCACGGGGCTCCTCCCAAAAACATATCCGACAGAACAGAAGCACTGGCGGCTGGCAGCACGGCATCAGCCTGCACATTTTCCCGAAAGCTGTCGCCGGAATAGCTCAGGTCGGCCAGCGGCGAAAACCCAAAGACGGCGGCGGGCAAAGCTGATTTGGTTCGCAACAGGTGGTGGAGCAGTCCAAACGCCAACGCGCCACCTGCAGAATCGCCCCCGACCACGATGTCTGATGCCTTTATGCCCTGAGCAAGCAATCCTTCCCAAGCGCTGCGCACGTCGTTTGGGGCTGCGGGGTACGGTGCCTCGGGCGCGAGACCGTATCTTGGCAAAACCGCCCTTGCGCCGATCCGCTGGGCAAGCTGGGCGGCAAGGGCCGCGTGGGTCGCTGGACTGCCAAATGTGAACCCTCCGCCGTGGATGTAGAACAACACCTTAGCGCTGTTTTGTCCGGCTGGCGGGGTCATCTCCAATGCATCGGCAGTCCCCAGTGTGATCCATTGCTGTTGGGTCCCGCGGGGCGCGTGAAAAAACAGACGCGCCTGCAATTCCAGTGCCCGACGCAGCGGATCAGGCGTCTTGGCCCGTGCGATGCGTGGCTTTTCGACCAACCGCAGCCAGCGGTTCAAGAGCCGCCGGCGCAGGGTCACGCGCGCTTCGCCTCGATGGCCGCCCAGATTTTCTCGGCAATGTTGACGCCATCGAACCGTTCGAGTTCCTGAATCCCCGTGGGCGATGTGACATTGATTTCGGTCAGGTAGTCCCCGATGACATCAATCCCGACAAAGACCTGCCCGCGCTCTTTCAACAACGGGCCGATCCGGTCGCAAATCTCGTGGTCTCTTGCGGTCAGCCCGATCTTCTCGGGCCGCCCGCCAACATGCATGTTGGAGCGCGTCTCCCCCTTGGCGGGAACGCGGTTGATTGCGCCTACAGGGGCGCCATCCACCAAAATGACCCGTTTGTCGCCTTTGGAAACGTCTGGCAGGAATTTCTGCACAATCAGCGGCTCGCGGGAAAATCCGGTAAAAAGCTCGTGCAGCGAGGACAGGTTACGATCCTGCGCATCAAGGCGAAAAACGCCAGCGCCGCCGTTGCCGTAAAGGGGCTTGAGAATGACGTCACCATGCTTGGCCTTGAACGCTTTTATGGTCTCCAGATCCCGCGCAATCGTTGTGGGCGGGGTCAGATCAGGAAAGTCGAGGACCAGAAGTTTTTCAGGGAAGTTGCGGACCCAGAAAGGATCGTTCACCACCAGCGTGCTGTCCTTCAAGCGGTCCAGCAAATGTGTGGACGTGATGTAATGCATGTTAAACGGTGGGTCCTGGCGCAGCCACACAAAGTCAAAGGTGGACAGATCAACCTCGCGCTGGGGGCCCAGAATTGCCGGGGTGCCCTCGACCCGCTGGGTGGTGAAATCATGGCCCCGTGCGGTAATCTTACCTTCTTGATAGGCAAGCTGGTCAGGGCCATAGAAGAACAATTCGTGCCCCCGTGCCTGCGCTTCCTCGGCAATGCGAAAGCTGCTGTCTGCGTTGATATCGACATCCCCGATAGGGTCCATCTGAAAAGCAATCTTCATGCGCCCGCTCCTTGTTGCACCATCCTTAGATGGCGCAGCATCCGCGTCAGCGCAATGGGTCAGCCATGCCCAAAAGCGTTTTCGATGATTTGTGATTGGCCTGTGCCATCAACCAAAGCGACATCAAAACGCACATTGGTAAGGCTGCCGTGCGGTTCATTCGCAAGAAACTCTTCTGCGGCCAGATAAATCCGGCCCATCTGGCGCTTTGAAAGGCTTTCGGCTGCCCGCTCAAGATGACGGGCCTGCTTGACCTCGACGAACACAAGGCCATCACCGTGGCGGACAATCAGATCGATTTCCCCCGCCCTGCCCCGCCAGCGACGCCTTGCAATCACGAAACCGCGCCGTTCGTAATCCTGAGCGATCCGGCACTCTGCCGCCTGACCCGCATAATGGGCAATTTTTCCGCGATGATGGCGTTGGACCAAGCCAGGTTTGGAGAAATCGAATTCAAACTGACGTTGAGTTGTCATTCCCATGCGGTCGCCCTTTCCTTGGTTGGTCTACCTTGGCACATCCTTCAGTGCGAGCGCGGCTTGATAGACTTTGCGACGTGCAACCCCGTTGGCCTGTGCCACCAGATCAACTGCGTCACGCATCGAATGCTGTTCAAGCGCAGCCCGCAATGCCAAGTCTAAATCATCCGACTTAACAGTTTCTAAACGGCCCCGGTCCACAAGCACCACAACCTCCCCCTTGGGGGCAGAACCGGTGTATTGTGCGCTCAATTCTTCCAAGGAGCCCCTTTTTGCTTCCTCGAATTTCTTGGTCAGCTCCCTGCAGACCACGGCCCGTCGCTCCGCGCCCAGGACCTCCGCTGCATCACGCAACATCGCGCCCAGCCGCCGGGGCGATTCGTAGAACACAAGCGTCGCTGCGGTTTCTTGCAGCGCTTCCAGCGCCGTCCTGCGCGCAGATTTGGCGTTGGGCAGAAACCCCGCAAAATAAAACGCGTCCGTCGGCAATCCGCCCATTGCAAGCGCTGTCAGCACTGCCGAAGGGCCCGGTGCCACCGTTACCGGCAGGTTCTCCGCAATCACTGCCCGCGACAGCTCAAACCCCGGATCCGCGATCAGGGGCATTCCCGCTTCAGAAGCGTAGGCCACTGATTGGCCGTCCTTTATCGCCGCAACCAGCTTGTTTTGCACACCCGCGCCGGAGTGATCGTGCAGCGCCTCGATCCGGCGGCCTGCAAGTGGCACGCCGTGTATCTCCATCAACCGGCGCAAGCTGCGCGTGTCTTCTGCCGCCAGCACATCTGCACTGGCCAGCACATCCAATGCGCGCAGTGTTATGTCACGTGCGGCCCCAATCGGGACGCCCACAAAGATCAAACCGGCGCTAAGCCGCTGTATCTGGAAATTCAACGCTGGACCCGCCTTTGCTAGCCTCTATGATGCGCGGCACACCAATAAGGGCGCGGGGTGCGCCACTATCACGACCGGGGGAGTACGTTCACGATGATTGCTTTTTTCGAAGCCAGCCGCAAGAAGCTGCAGCTTTTGTGCCTACCACTTTTTATCCTGATGCTGGCAAGTTGCGACCTGCCCGCGCTTGGGCAACTGGGCGGGCCAAAAATTGACCCCAACGCCCCTGTACCTGTGGCATTGCTGGTGCCGCGCGGCGGATCCTCGGGTGACAACATTCTGGCAAAGAACCTCGAGAACGCGGCCCGCATGGCCATTCGCGATCTTGATGGAGTCAAAATCGATCTGCGTGTCTATGGCACGGCAGGCAAGCCCGGCACCGCAGCGAAAGCGGCAGCCCAAGCGGCAACCGAAGGGGCCAAGATCATTTTGGGGCCAGTCTATGCGGAATCTGCGAATGCGGCAGGGCTTGCCGTAGCCGAGGCGGGCGTGAACGTGCTGGCATTCTCGAACAATCCAACGATCGCAGGCGGCAACCTTTTCATCCTTGGGCCAACATTCAGCAATACGGCAAACCGTCTTTCAAGCTATGCCAAGCGCGCTGGCAAGGACCGTGTGGTCATTTTGCACGCCAATGACATCGCAGGTCAGCTGGGCAAAGCGGCAATCACCCAGGCCGCGGCAGCCAATGGGCTGACCATTGCCGGCAGCGTCGACTATGCGCTTAGCCAGCAATCCGTTGCCGCAGCAGCCCCCCGCGTCAAAGCAGCGATTACGGCTGGCAACGCAAATGCGCTTTTCCTGACCAGCAACTCCGCCGCAGCGCTGCCGTTGTTTTCGCAATTGCTGCCTGCCTCTGGTGTGACCAATGCCTCCAGCCAGTATATCGGGCTGACGCGGTGGGACGTGCCTCAGCAGACGCTGGGGCTGACCGGTCTGGACGGCGGTTGGTTCGCTTTGCCTGACCCGAATGCCTCGGCATCCTTCAGCCAGCGTTATTCGGCCGCTTACGGTTCATCGCCCCATCCGCTGGCAGGTCTTGCCTTTGACGGAATTGCTGCAGTGGGTGCTTTGGTCAAGACCAAGAAAGCAAATGCACTGACGGGTGGCGCGCTTGTTCAGAAGTCCGGCTTTAAAGGTGCGACAGGCATTTTCCGCCTGCGCGCCGATGGCACGAACGAGCGCGGGCTGGCTGTAGCCGCCGTGCGCAACAAAGGCGTTGCCATCATCGAAGCGGCCCCCCAGTCCTTCGGAGGTGCAGGGTTCTAAAGTGGTGACCACTGCCCCTAACGAAACAAATACAGGCGCGGAGCAATCTCCGCGCCTGATCTGTGACAGACACCTGATTTTCGATACTGACGCTGTCCACGCCGAACTTGATGCGGCCTGCCGCACCCAGACGGGCGCGGGCCTGCGCGCCATTGCGGTGAGCATCCTGCGCACGCATCAAAAGGCCGGTCGCGAAGCAATCAAAACAGCGTTTGCCGCGGCCCCTTTCGACGCTCGCCCCATGACCCGCGCCTATACCTATCTGGCCGATCGTCTGGTCTGCGCCGCCCTGCATGTCGCAACAAACCATCTGCATCCCAAGCCCAATCCAACCGAGGGTGAACGCCTGAGTGTCATCGGAGTGGGCGGCTATGGGCGCGGCGAAATGGCGCCGTTTTCGGATGTCGATTTGCTGTTCCTGATCCCGTACAAAGCGACTGCCTGGACCGAAAGTGTCGTGGAATCGATGCTTTACGTCCTGTGGGACCTCAAGCTGAAAGTCGGCCATTCCACCCGCACCATCCGCGAATGTGTGCGCCTTGGGTCCGAAGACTACACGATCCAGACCGCCTTGCTGGAACACCGCTATGTGGCGGGCGATGCCGCCTTGGAGGCAGACTTGGATGCCACCCTTCAAGCCGAGCTTTTCTCCGGCACGGGCACAGACTTTATCGAGGCGAAACTGGCCGAGCGGGACACGCGCCATGTCAAACAGGGCCAGCGCTATGTAGTGGAACCCAATGTCAAGGAAGGCAAAGGGGGCCTGCGCGATCTGCATTCATTGTTCTGGATTGCCAAATACATCTACAAAGCCGACCGTATCGCCGACCTTGTAACCAAGGGTGTCTTTCGCGCTGAAGAATTCGAGACGTTCAAAGCTGCAGAGGATTTTCTCTGGGCCGTGCGCGGGCATTTGCACCTGCACTCGAACCGCGCGACCGAGCAGCTTAGCTTTGACATGCAGGTGCAAGTGGCCGAGGCCATGGGCTACACCGATACAAGTGGCCGCCGCGGTGTCGAGATATTCATGCAGGCCTTCTTTCGCCATGCCACGGCAGTGGGCGACCTGACGCGGATATTTCTGACCCAGCTTGAAGCGATCCATGTCAAAGCCGAACCCCTGTTGGAACGCTTCTTCCGTCGCCGCCCGAAAATCCACGAAGGCTACGAGGTCGTGCATAACCGGATCGCCATCAAGTCAGAAAAGAAATTCCTTGCCGACAAGCTGAACCTGCTGCGCATCTTTGAGGAAGCCTTGCGCACGGGCATGTTGATCCACCCAGAAGCAATGCGGCTGATCCAGACCAATCTGGACCTGATCGACGACGACATGCGAAACACGCCAGAGGCCCAGCGCATCTTCCTTGATCTGATGCTGAAACACGGCAACCCCGAACGCGCCCTGCGCCGCATGAACGAGCTTGGCGTTCTCAGCGCGTTTATCCCAGAGTTTGAGCCCATCGTCGCGATGATGCAGTTCAACATGTACCACAGCTATACGGTGGACGAGCATACCATTCAGGT
>CALAIJ010000150.1 GCA_937923365.1 uncultured Sulfitobacter sp. | reverse complement strand
ACCGCATTGATTGTCACGCTATCGGGGCCAGACGTTACAGGCAGTGTGGTGCCGTCATTATCGACAAAGTTTGTCGCCGCCGTCGCGATGTTGGTGACAGACCCGTCATCAAGCGCGCCTTGATCGGCCATATAGACCTGCTCGCAGGTGACAGTGCCACCCGGGATAATCGGCGGTGTGCCACAGCTCAGCGTTCCGGGGATCTTGTCATCCGTGATCGTGATCGGCTGCAACAAGGTGACGTTGCCGCTGTTGGTCACCACGTATTCAAAAGTAACCGGATCATTTACGGCGCTGTAACTTGCCGCTGATCCTGTCTTGACCCGCTTGTCGATGGAAAGGGCGGGGACCTGCGCGGGGCCCGCAACCGTGACTGTATCATCATCACTGACAGCCGTCCCCTGTCCTGCGGATTGACCCGTGACCGTCGCAATGTTGGTATAGCTGCCCAGATCAACGTCGCCTTGATCAAAGTTCTTGGTGACGGTAAGCGCCCCGCCCCCGGTACAGGTTGTGGCGGTCGCACTGGGCAGCAGATCATCCAGCATGCAGGTGAACAGTGGCGGATCAGTGGGATCAGCGGCGGGATCACGGTCGCTCAACACCAAACCCGTCAGTGTCACATTGCCGGTGTTCTTTACGCTGAACGTATAGACTTCGCTATCTGTCGCAGAGGTATAAGCGCCATCCGTGCTGAGCTTAGTGATCTCAATGCTGGCGATCTCGGCTGGGCCTTGCACAACGGCGGTGCTGTCTTGATCCGCGGGGTCGCCAACACCCGTTGGGGCATCCACTGTGGCACTTGCTGTGTTGGTGATGGAACCTGCATTCACATCATCCTGAATGGTCTGATAGGCGGCGGTACATGTCCGATCCGTGGCCCCCGGCGCAAGCGATGGAATTGTGCAACTGACAGGCGTGCCAAAGAACGGGTCGGTGATCTGGATATTGGTCAGCGTGACAGTGCCTGTGTTTTCGATTGCGAACTCAAAGTTCACAGTCTCCCCCGCGGCGGAGAAGGTGGCGGGCGCCGTTTTCTCAAACACAAAAGAGGCCGTGCGCGGCGGACCTGTGACCGTGGCACTGTCCGTATCGGTCATGATCTCAGCAGAGCTTAGCGTGGCCGTGTTGTCCACTTGACCCGCGTTGATGTCGGCCTGGGTGACTTCGTGCTGATAACTGCAGGTCCGGTCAATCGCGCCGGGGGCAAGGCTTGCGATCGTACAGCTATAAGTGGCGTCCAGACTGTCTGCGACGTTCAGGTTGACGAGAGGCAGCGTGCCTGTGTTCTCAACCTCGAACACATAGGTGATCAACTCGCCAACGGCGGCAAAGGTTGTGCGGTCTGGCTGCTTGTCGATTGTCGCAATCTTGGTGCCGGCGACCACAGCAACATCATTCGTAATCGTACAGGTGAACTCATCACCCAAGGCAAGAGTTCCACCAGCAATGGTAAGAGAGGCTGACGCGGCATCGAAAGTACCCACCGCACCTCCACCCGTTATTGTACAGCTGATGTCTGAAACGACCCACCCTGCGGGAACGGTTTCCGTAAGCACCGTGTCAACGGCGAGGTCTTGTATCAGATACTCAGTGTTATTGCTTGCCGCGGCACCATCCGTGGTGGTGGTAATCGTGCCTGTGCTGCTGCCGCCCACAGCATTTTCCCGAGCGTTGACAAGGGTGAAATCAAACGCCCCTGTGCCGCCATTAGACACTTTGGAAATTCCCGATATGGCGGCAGCGGTGGGGATCGTAAACCGCGCAAGTCCATCTGCATCGCCAAGTTTACACTTGGGTCCTTCAAATTGAAAATCCTTGTTTTCACCTGCGCGCTGAACCCAATCCAAAACCGGGGAAGCCGACAGGTTCGGGTCAACAAATCCTTTGTTGAGCGGGTCACAGGTCATCGGAAATACAATTGTACCCGATGTATCGGCTGTGCTGCTGTAGACATCGCCGCAATCCCCGTCGCCGTCAATATTGTCAAAGGGACTGGTAGTGGCGCCGTCGTCCGGCGGATCATCAACTGCAAGACCCAAAAGAGTATTCAAACATGACTGGTAGAAGACTTGCTCAGTTCCAGCATCAGGTGTCGTCAGAGCAAATCGAAAATCGTAACGATCGGCATTTGTGAAAAATTCGTAGTCAAAGGAAACCTGCACCGTATCAGATGGCGACCCGCAGGTGCCCAATACTTCGAGGTTTGAGACCGATACACTGCCAGAATCTTTTGCAGTGCAAGATGGCAAAGTATAAGGCAGCGTGCCTGTTTGAGTTGTCTGGGCCTCGCCAGATCCGGCGATGATCACGAAGAAAACGGACGTGACCCACATGGCCATTCTTGCAAAAGCTGCCATCACTAAACCACCCAAAACACTGCAAAAGCTTTCTCCGGCGCCTTGGCAGACGCGGGTTAAGCTTTTATTAGTTCATTCTTGAATGGCCAGGTCTGCACCCGCAAGTAGAATTTCCGCTTTATCCCCATAAAAATAGCGATTCAGCCACCTGTTGCGAGATTTCATCAGACCTCTGCCCACCGAATTACCCGTGAATGGTGTATTTTTTCGCCGGCGCTTTTTTAACTATTTGAATTTATTCGATTTCCCAGATTTTCAGCTGACAAGTCGCGATGTGCTGCTGTTGTGGGTCCGCAAAGCAACCTGATAAAGTCCGCCTGCCGCTCTTCATCCCGCTGAACACGTCCGCGCAAATATCCACCGGGGTTCCTGATGCAGGTCAGATTTTCCAGAATGCACAAGTCCGCTGTAATTACCTTAATCGGTCCCATCCGGGCGAGCGCATCCTCATAGACCTTTCTGTCGATCCCCAAAATGGGTCCGACAGCATAAACAACCCGAGGCAGGTCTTGCCAGTCGCGTGTAAGTTCAGGAAAAAAATTGACGCAGTTTGAGCATTGCGCAACAACAACTTCAAGTTTGAGGCCTCTGTCTGGAGCCCACCCTGTTCGGGGTCAATCCTTACAGAAAATGCTCTGGAATTTGCTTGTATGTGCCGCTCATTTTTTGTGTTTCTAGCATCGTTTCCATCGCGGCAATTCCAGCGCTCGCGGCTTCTGCGCCAAGCTCGCGGCGCAGCAATCTAAAGGCATCGTCGTTTTCTGTGCTTGCACCGCATGTAGCGATCACGTCCTGACGCCGCGCCACCAGTTTGGCGCGCAAAAAATGCCATTCTTCCCACTGCATTTGTGTGGCTTCGGCGCGGACCTCCAATTGATGACCCATGCGGCCGAGATGTTGATCCGCCCCCACTGGAGTGGACCGCCTCTATAGTTTGGAAACGGAAGATGTAAGAGCGCGGATCAAGCGGCACAATCCGGAAGAGATTGTCACGAAGCTACGGCAGGTTGATGTCCTGTGCCGACATCCGCGAGGAGCACGAAGATGCGCGACTGGTCAACAGAAATTTGGCCAAGACTGAAGACCCAAGGTCTGTTCCGTCCTGCATAGTCGGCACTATGCCCACTAGATCAGCCCAGAACGGCCGCCCCGAATGTGGGGGCCTTCTTTGTTTCACCCATCGGTGCGCAATGAATGTGCGCCCTACGGCGTAGGTCGGGGTTCGCTTTGGCAAACGGTGCAAAGCAAAAGGCCGCAGCGTGTGCTGCGGCCTTTGTTCTCAATATCATCTGTGTGCCGACACCTTGCTCTCGTGATCTTTTCCCTCAAGAGGGAAAAGACACTGCCACAAGGCGTCGCACCGTCAACTTCGCAAAGCGAAGTTGCTTACTCAGTAATCTTCGAGACGACCCCGGCACCCACTGTACGGCCACCTTCGCGGATGGCAAAGCGCAGGC
>CALAIJ010000149.1 GCA_937923365.1 uncultured Sulfitobacter sp. | reverse complement strand
GCGCTTTTTGGCGACATGGCGCCCAAACCCTTGTTTGATGCTGCACCCGCCCGTTTTGCAGGTGGGGAGACGCGCCAGCTCAAGGGGTTGGAGCAGGCCCATTTCGCCCTCGGTTTTGAAAGCCCCGGTTACTGTGCGGATGACATCTATGTGGCGCAGATCTATGCCTCTGCTTTGGGCGGCGGCATGTCGAGCCGTCTGTTTCAGGAAATACGCGAGGCGCGGGGCCTGTGTTATACGATCTTTGCCCAGGCAGGCGCCTATGCCGATACCGGCATGACAACCATCTATGCAGGGACCTCGGCCGAGCAATTGCCCGAACTGGCAGGCATCACCATCGACGAGATGAAGCGTGCCGCTGATGACATGTCGCCTGCCGAAGTACACCGCGCGCGCACCCAGATGAAGGCAGGGCTTTTGATGGGGCTGGAAAGCCCCTCCAACCGCGCAGAGCGTCTGGCCCGCCTGATCCAGATTTGGGACCGCATTCCGCCGCTGGAGGAAACCATCGCCAAGATTGACGCCGTCACCACGGGCGATGTCCGCGATCTGGCCGCCCGGATGGCCACACAAGCGCCTGCCGCATTGGCGCTCTATGGTCCGGTTGAGGGCGCACCATCGCTGGCCGACCTGCAGGAGCGTCGCGCTGCCTGATGCTGGGACGCAAGCGTAAATTCCGCGTGGAGACCGAGCGTCTGACGTTGCGCCCGCCGCTGCACAGCGATTTTCGCGCATGGACTGCCCTGCGGGTCAAAAGCCGCGAAGACCTTTCCGCGTGGGAGCCCTCTTGGGCCAGCGACCATCTGACCCGCAAAGCATTTACCAACCGCGTCTATTGGGCGCAGCGTTCGGTCGCCAGTGGCTCTGCGTTGCCATTGTTTCTGATCCGGCGCGAGGACAGTAACCTCTTGGGCGCCATCACGCTGGACAACATCCGGCGGGGGCCTGCACAGGCGGGCACTTTGGGCTATTGGACTGGCAGCCCCTTCGTGCGCCAAGGCTACATGCGCGAGGCCATCGAGGCGGTCGTGCATCAGGCGTTTACACAGCTTGATCTCAGCCGGATCGAGGCCGCCTGCCTGCCCGAAAACGCGCCTTCGCGCGGCTTGCTTGAAAAAGCAGGGTTCAAATACGAAGGTGTCGCGCAAAGCTATCTGCAAATCGACGGACGCTGGCGCACCCATGTGCTTTATGCCGCCTTACGCGGGGATCGGCGCGGGCGTACCGACACGGGGTAACGTGAAAGACTGCTCAATGAGGGCGGTGCGCGGCCGATTTGCAAGTGTTTCCGATTGCAGTGCGCCCCGGGATTTCAACAGTCTTCAGGCGATCGCGGGTTTCGCCGACGGTCAGGCAGGGCAGGGCTGGATGATCGCAGGTCAGCGCCGTCACGCGGCGCTGTAGTGCCGCAGATATTTCGGCGTGTTGCGATTTGCTCATTCTCCCGACCACCATCGGGGCAAGCAGCAATGTTTCAGAGGCCAGACCATTTGCGAGGGCAATGCTATGATCATCACATAAAAAGTGATGCCATTTCATGGACTTTTTCCCATTCATGAAACGGATGCCCGGCAGGGTGCACAGGGCTTTTGCCGGGACAAAGCAGGGCATTTCAAACACGTCCTCCAATTGGCCGTGTGACCCAACGGCGATGCGGTGCTGGCCCGAAACGATCAAATCCCGAGAGGGCAGGTTGACCCCAAAAGTTCCCGCGCGGATCAGGATTGGTTTTTGGTGGGGTTCGGCCCCTTCCAGCGGTTGGTCGCCGCTCCAGACCCACCGGACAGGCCGTGCATGTCCCTCGGCCGTCAGAACCAGATCGCCAGCACGAAGCGTTTCGACGGGCTTGTGGCCGCCGGGGGTCGCAATCAATGTACCGGGGGCATAACACGCAGGTATCGACCCTGAGTTGGGAGAGGATTGCACGTAATAGGTTGACCCGCCATCATCAGATTGCAGGGATTCCCCCGCACCTGGCGAGCCGGTTTCGGTGCTGGTCTGACCGCTGGCATCCCCGTTGGTCGCGGTGACTGTGTTGCCAAGGTAGGAAAGGAACTGCAGCACGTTTCCATCGCCATCGACCAGCGCAACAGCATCGTCAGGATAGAGCCGCCCGGTTGGGTCATTGCCCCCATCACTATATCCAGGCGTTGTGGAATCCACGACATAGACATCGTGCCCCGCCATCGTATTGGTGGGCGTTCCCAAGGGATAAGAGTAGAGGAAGTTTCCGCTGCCGTCATATATTTGGATTGAATAGCCTGAGGGATCGGTGCCCTCAGGCAGAGCGATTTCAATGAACTCTTGCGAGGTGTCCCCAACAGGACTGAACTCTGAAATATACCCAGGCATATTGCCAAACCCCATTCATTCGATTGGGGTATGCATCAATGTCAGTTAAGGAATTGCCATGATCGGGGCAATTGTGCGTTGCTTTTTAAGCGAATTTTCAAACAATTGGCTGGCGTTGTGCCCAGATGTTCTGGCCAGACGCAACAGGTTGCAGACCTTTGCAGGGCGTTCATAGCGTAGCTGCGCGTTGGCTGTTCAAGTGTGCCTCGCAGACGGCGGCGCAGACCTGTTTAGCCCCCCACAAATTGCAAGGTTTGAAACTGCCCGCGCAATGCTGCCACCTCAGCCGCCATGGCGCCGGGGTCATTGCTGCGCAATGACCGCGCAACCAATCCAGCCAGAACCGGCGCATCCGCAACGCCAACACCCCAGCGCACCAGTTCCGGCGTGCCAATGCGCAGACCGTTCATGTCGCCTTCAACCTCGGCAATGGGCAGGCCAATGCCGCAGGCCAGAAAGCCTGCTTTGCGCAGGGTTTGGGAGGCTGCCTGCCCGCCGCCAAATTCTGCGGCCTCCACCGCGAACTGGTGTGATGCGGTAAAGCCGCGGTCCTTGCCAAAAACCTTGAGACCTTCGGCGTCCAACGCCTGTGCCATGGCTTGAGCCACGTCGATCATCTGGTAAGCATAGCCTGCGCCTTGATCGATCCAGTCCAGCATGGTCAGCGCCAGGGCCGCCGATTTCGCGGCGTCAAAGTTGGCCGTCATGCCGGGGAAAGCGATGGCATCGAGGCGCTGTGCGATGTCTGCGTCATTGCTGACGATCAGACCGCCTGCAGGGCCGCCAAGGCTTTTGTAAGTGCTCATGGTCATCATGTGCGCGCCTTCGGCCAATGGATTTTTCCATGCGCCCCCGGCGATGATCCCGCACTGGTGGGCCGCGTCGAACAACACCTTTGCGCCGACTTCGTCTGCGATGGCACGAACCTCGGCGACAGGATGTTCCCACAGGTTTAGCGATGCACCGACAGTGATCAGCTTGGGGCGCACGTCATGTGCCAACGTACGCAGGGCGTCGATGTCCAGCGTGTAGCCATCTGCATCCACGGGGGCGGGGACAGTATTGAGCCCGTAAAGCCCTGCACAGCCATCCGCATGGTGCGTGACATGGCCGCCGACACTGGCGGGTGGCGCGATGATTGTGTCGCCCGCCTTGCAGGTCGCCATGAACCCGTAAAGGTTGGCAATCGCGCCTGATGGTACGCGGATTTCGGCGTAGCGTGCCCCGAAGACCTGCGCGCACAGCTGGGCGGCGATCACCTCGATCTCTTCGATGGCCTCAAGCCCCATTTCGTATTTGTCACCGGGGTAGCCCAGCGAAGGGCGCGTTCCGATGCCACTGCTCAGCGCGGCTTCGGCGCGCGGCGACATCACGTTGGTGGCAGGGTTGAGGTTAAAGCAATCGCGTTCGTGGATATGGCGGTTTTCTTGCGCCAAGGCATCGATACGTGCAGCGATCTGGGCGCTGGAGGCGGCGGCGGTCTGGGCGGCGATCTTTTGCACAAGGGTCTCACTGGGGGCGGGCACCCAATCGCGTTTCGTCAGCATGCAAATTCTCCGTTATGTCCACGCCAGATGAAGCGCAAACGAGCGGAGGCGCAACATTTATTTGGGTTTGGTGAATGACGCAGATGTTGCTAACCTGTGCACAAAGGAGCCCCGATATGATCCTGCGCATCCTGATCCTGATGGCTTTTGTGTTGCCAGTCGGCGCCACTGCCCAGACCCGCACGCCCAGCCATTGCATCGCCTTGGCGCAGGCCGACGGGGTGGAATACGTCACCCGCGCCAGTCTGAAAGACGTGCCCGCCGAACAGGTTATGATCCATTATGTTGCCCATGCGTCCTTTCTGATCCGCAGCCATGGGGGGCTGAACATGGTGACGGATTTCACGGGGTTCACAGGCACATTGCCGATGATACCTGATGTGGTGACGATGAACCATGCCCACGACAGCCATTGGACTGCCTTTCCCGATCCCGCGATCCCCCATGTGCTGAAAGGCTGGGGGGACGCATTCGGGCAGGGTGTAAGCCACAAGCTTGATCTGGGCGAAGTGCTGGTGCGCAATGTCTCCACCGATATCCGGTCGCAATTCAGCGGGATGGAG
>CALAIJ010000148.1 GCA_937923365.1 uncultured Sulfitobacter sp. | reverse complement strand
CCCGCAGGGCCGATGCCGAAGGCCAGTTCATTTTCGAACAGGGATTGGACATAGGCCTTTTGCGCCTCGGTGCGCGGCTCCACCCGCTTTTTGCGGGTCTGGATTTCGATCGTCTCGCCGATGGGCATTTCGATCTGGTCGCCTTCGCGCACGCCTGTGCCTGCGTCCGAGCCGCCCATGCGCAGGAGGCTGTCCACATCTGCCTGCTCCACCGAGCGGCCGCCTTCCAAACGGGCATAAAGCGTGTTGAGCACAAGCACTGCGGCTTCGGTGGCGTCGCCTTCGCCCAGCACAGCAAGCTGGTTGCCGCGCCGGATGATCTGTACTTCGAGGGCGGCCTCGATCGCGGCAAGATGCGCGTCATAGGCACCGCACAGATCAATCAGCAGGCGGTTATCAGGGAATTCCAGAACGGTATCAGTGGCGGCTGTGTTGGCTGTCATCAGGTCGCTTGAGGTCAATGTGGGGTCCTTTGCAGGGTCTGGCTAAACGGGGTTATGCCCCTTGGAAAAACGCAAGAAGGGCCGGAGCGTCCGAAGCTCCAGCCCTTTTGCAAAGTGACAGGTAGCTGTCAATCTTAGTTCGGGTCCGGAAAGATCGAACCCGCCTTGAAGTCGCCAACCGTCTGGGTTGGAGCCGCGACGCCAGAGCAAACCGGCTTGCCGTATTTGTCGAGACGCGCAGAGAGGTAGCCCTCGACGCCATCGTCGATGATCCAGTGGTCGCAGCCGTTGGGATCAACCCAGATGCCCGCCTGAAGCTGGCTAAGGTGCTTTCTGTCGAAACCGCGGTCCACGGTCTTGTCCGATGGCAGGCCACGCAGGGGGACACCGGATTCCATATCGCCACAGGCTGTCAGGCCAAAGGCACAGACGGTGACCAGCAAAGTAGTCGTCTTGATCATGTCAATTTTCCTTTAGCGAATGCAGATGATTTCAACGCGGCGGTTCTTGGCCTGCCCGCTTGCGGTAGAGTTCTTGGCAACCGGCTGGCGCTCACCGTAGCCGCGCACATCGGCGATCTTGGCACCACTTGCCGCGGCAATTTTGGCCACAGAGGTGGCACGGCGAAAGCTCAGGCGCATGTTGTAGCTGTCAGACGCGCGGCTGTCGGTATGGCCCGTGATGATATAGCTGACCGCGCCCGTTTCTTTGAAGAACTTGGCCAGACGTGCTTTGCCAGACGCGCTGATACGGTGGCTGTTGGTTGCAAAGAACTGGTCGGATTGCATCATCCCGCAGACATTACCCCGGCGGCAGACCGGAATGCCCTGACGGTTGGTGTGCGGAGTCATATAGCCCTCTGCACCGTCGTCCATAACCCAGTGTTCGCAGCCATCGGGATCAACCCAGATGGTCGGAACATAAACGCCCTTGTCGCGTCCGCTCTGCGAGCGGGTCTGTGCATCGGCAGCTGATGTCTGAAGTACGAGTGCCGCAACAAGGGCAACGCCTGCCATGCCACGCATCACTTTGGTGAATGTGTTTGCCACAATCATTTTCCTTATGTCATTCCCCCACGATAGGTCGTCCGGTCCCCAAGTGATGGACGGCCCCGCATCTGTCCTTAGGTTAGGTAAGTTTTGCGGGGCTGTGAAGGCGTCCAACCATGAATCTGGTCTAAATTCGCCTGCCGCCTACTAGATATGGGCAGTATATGGGCGCTTTTCCCCAAGAGCCTGTGGATAACTCTGCCAAGACCCGCTGTTTGGCGTGCTTTTCCATGAGTCTAGCCGCCGCAAACCCTTTTCAATGCGCTAGATGCAAGGGAATCAGCGGCACCGATTCTCAGCCGGTTTTTCGGGGGTTTTGGCGGCAACCACTGCCAGAGCGGGAACGCGCGTCCCGTGAATCCTCTTGATTTCCACAGGCCAATGCCGGAACGTTAACCTTTATTAACGAAGTCCCTGATGTGCGGGCTTCGCAGTTGTGGGGTCGCCAACGGCGCATACCCTTGCCGCATGGGGCCCCTGCCAATTCAACGGGGGAATACAATGTTCGTTAAGATCATATCAGCTGTTGCCTGTGCCACCGCGCTGACGGTGCCAAGTATCGCTTTTGCCGACCATCACAAGCACCGCCACTACGGCAGCTACGCCAAAGGTGGGCAGAAAATTATCGTGAGTTGTTATCGCGGTCCATGGAAAGAAGTCATCTGGGACCGGCCCAATGCCGTCTTCCTCGATAGCCTTGTGGCCATCGGATACGACTATTCCGCCGCACAGGCGATCGGGGAACGTGTTTGCCGCGACCGTGCTCTGGTAGGCAATCCAAGCGCGCTGAAGGCGACAATGCTGCGCATCTTGCGCACCCGCTGACCCGAACAGCAGGATGGTTTAACGCATCTGTGCCGCAAGCGAGTTTGTCTTGCCTTCGGTGATCCGCACCGGAACGATGTCGCCCACGCTGGCCGAGCAATTCTCGACGTGCACCGCGTGAAGGTATTCGGATTTTCCGACCATCTGGCCTGCCTCGCGCCCCTGTTTTTCGATAAGCACGGACAGGTCCCGCCCGACCATGCTGTTTTGAATCTCGCGCTGGTGCTGAGTGATCAAGGCCTGCAGTTGCTGCAATCGCGCATCCGCCACCTCGGCGGGCACATCTGCGCGTTCAGCCGCTGGCGTGCCGGGTCGTGAGGAATACTTGAACGAATAGGCATAGCCATAGCGTACTTCGCGGACCAACTGCATGGTGGCCTCGAAATCGGCGTCCGTTTCCTCGGGGAAACCGACGATGAAATCACCGGACATAAGGATGTCGGGGCGCACGCTGCGGATACGTTCGATCAGCCGCAGATAGCTTTCGGCCGTGTGACTGCGGTTCATCCGCTTGAGGATATGGTCAGAGCCGGATTGCACAGGCAGATGCAGGTAAGGCATCAGCTTTTCGACCTCGCCATGGGTCGCGATCAGATCATCATCCATGTCGTTGGGGTGGCTGGTGGTGTAGCGGATACGCTCCAGCCCGTCGATCTTGGCCAAGGCGCGGATCAGGTCGGCAAGGGTCATGCCTCCGTGATATGCGTTCACGTTCTGGCCCAGCAACGTGACCTCGCGCACCCCGCGCTCCACCAGATCGCGGGCCTCGGTCAGCAGTTTGTCGGCGGGGCGGGACACTTCGGCACCGCGCGTATAAGGGACGACGCAAAAGGCGCAGAACTTGTCGCAGCCTTCCTGCACGGTCAGGAACGCGGCGGGTGCACGTCTGGCCTTGGGACGCGACTTGAGGTGGTCGAACTTGTCCTCCTCGGGGAAATCCGTATCGAGCGCGGTCTGCCCTGCGCGGACGCGTTCTTCCATGGCGGGCAGACGGTGATAGCTTTGCGGGCCGACGACCAGATCAACCGCTGGCTGGCGGCGCATGATCTCGGCGCCTTCGGCTTGGGCGACGCAGCCCGCCACACCGATCTTGAGGTTCGGGTTGTCAGCCTTCAAAGGCTTGAGACGCCCCAGTTCGGAATAGACCTTCTCGGCGGCTTTCTCGCGGATGTGGCACGTGTTGAGCAGGATCATATCCGCGTCTTCGGCGGTCTTTGTCTCCACATAGCCCTGTCCACCCAGCGCTTCGGCCATACGCTCACTGTCGTAGACATTCATCTGGCACCCGTAGGTCTTAATGAACAGCTTTTTCGGCGTGGTCATGGCAGCATCCTGATCAAACTTGGCAGGCCTGCGCTCTAGCAGTGCAGCGACGCGCTTGCAATGCGGGATGAATTAACCGATTCTATGCCAAGTCATGAGATGTAAGGCCTGATGCAGTACAAAACCCTAAAAGACCTGATTAGATCCGCGCCCCCCGCCCTGCGTGAGGGACCCGTCGCGGTTATCATGGTTGAGGACGAGGTCGAACTGGACACCACCCTGCGTCACCACCAACAAGCGGGCTTTACCGCTGTTGTCGCCCTGATGCCTGCGGAATTCCAACTGGCGCGGGACTTGCAGGAAAGCATTCTGCGTGTCGACTATGACATGACCGCCGACGGCGCGATGGAGCAGGCCTTGAACACCCTGATCGACCCGCTGGCCGGGCAATGGATCTATTACTGCTATAATGCAGAATACCTTTTCCACCCCTTCTGCGAAAGCCGCAACATACTGGAATTGCTTGATTTCCATGCAGAGGAACGCCGCGACGCGATGCTGACCTATGTCATCGACCTTTACGCCGATGATCTGGAGGCTTGCCCGAATGCTGTCTCGCTGGAGCGGGCCTGTCTGGACAAGTCCGGCTATTATGCGCTGGCGCGCAAAAGTGAGGAACAACACGGGCACCCCAAGGAACGGCAGCTTGATTTCTATGGGGGTCTGCGCTGGCGCTACGAAGAACATGTGCCCAAAGCCAAGCGCAAGATTGACCGGATTTCCCTGTTCCGCGCCAAGACAGGATTGCGCATCCGCGAAGATCACACCTTTACGGATGAGGAATACAATACCTACGCCTGCCCGTGGCACCACAATATCACGGCGGCGGTCTGCTCGTTCCGCACGGCCAAGGCGCTCAAGTCCAACCCCGGCAGCACCTATGACATCGAGACGTTTAAATGGCACAACTCAGCGCCTTTTGAGTGGCACTCGCGGCAACTGCTGGATCTGGGGCTGATGGAACCGGGGCAATGGTTCTGAACTGCGACACGGGGAGGGAGACGTCTTCATGAAAATTTCCAATCTTGAAGACTGGGTCAAAGGCCACTGGCTATTCTCCGGCCTTTTGGCGTTTTTGTTCATTACCGGCGTGATTTTCCAAACCACCGATACGGTAGACCGCCTGTGCCAGAATTTCAAAATCCAGTTTTGCACCGGCGCGTTAGATTACTCTCTCGTCAGCGTGCATCTGGATCACACAGACCACAGTTACGGTGCGCTGGAAGAAGGGGTTGGGATGGGAAACCCTGTCCTGAAAGTACGCGCCTCAGACGAGAAGAGCGCCGAGATTGTGGACATGATTACGGGCTCCACCCCCCGCGATCTGTTCGTGTTCCAAATCCAGGGCACCGGGACGCAGGATGAGGAGGGCATGATTTTGCACATCCCCCCGCATGACGAGATTGACCAATCCAATGCGCCCTTCGTGCTTCAGATCAATGTCCCTGCGGAACGGTTTCCGGAGTCGCAATTCATGATCCACTTCCCCTCGATTGACCCCGACTACGGCAGCAATTCATTCCAGAGCGAGCCTGCGAATTGTTGCGTCCCATGGTTTGAATACCGCGCCTTCGTCCGCCTTGTGCCCTTTCAGGAAAAGATGCAGTTCGGCACCATCAAACAGTATCGCGCCAAATTCGAAGAACCCACAGCGCTCATCGCGCAGAGCGCGGGCGAGCGGCTGGAAAGCAAAGCGGACTTCAACCTGTATTTTGGCGGGGAAACATTCTGATGCGCGCCGTTGTGCCGCCCCGCATCGTTTCCGCCCGAAAGATCGCCAATACTCTGTGACATGATCGGGTCATAAACCAGCCCGTGGGGAAAATGCGGTGTGTCTGTGTGGTCGCGGGTATCACATCATCGCACACAGACACACCGTTTCCCGAAGCGCTCTCAGGAAGAACAGGCCCTTCGGGAATAACGGTCGCGGCCGGGATCAGGCCAAACCCATCCAACCACCGCCCGCAACCAACAGACCCGCAAGGGCGCGGTTCATGATCGCCATGGAGCGTTCAGAACGCGCCAGCCGTGTCAGTTGCGCGGCAAAGGCCACGATCAGCCCGGCACCTGTCGCGAGGGCCACAAATGTGGTCAGGGCGACAAAAAGGAAATCAGGCATCTCGATCAGTGTGATGTCCATCATCTCTGGCAGGACAAGCGGGAACAGGATCATCATATAGGGTGAGATGAGACAGGTGAGCGAACCAGCGCAGACCGACGACCAAACGGATTTCTGCGCCTTTTCGCAGGTTGCGTTCAGATCAAAGCCGCCTTTCCAGATGCCCCAGGCCATCCACAGAATATAGACCATCATCACATATTTGCTGTACTCGAAAACCTCCGGCACGGCGGTCAGCCAGGCGCCCAGCCCGAAACAGATGGCCGTAATGATCAGCACACCGCCCAGAGCATAGCCAAGGCCAAAACTGACGGCTCCCTTGGTATCTCTGCCAGCAGCGCGCACCATGAGCATCAAAACAACGGGACCCGGCGCAATCGCGATCGCGAACAGAGTGACGAAATAGGTAAATGTATCAACCAGCGTCATCACAGCACCTCTGTTTCAAGCGTTGCATTCAGGACGCGGCGGGTGCTGGGCCATGCCTTCCACAGGCGCAGTCCCAAACCGATCAGGCCAATGACAATCCAGCTGCCCTGAATTAGGGCAGAGGCCAGATTGAATTCCTGAATAAGGCTGATCGCCACAAGCGAGGCCGCGGCGACATTGCCCAGCGAGTATGCATTGCTGTTGCCATCCATCAGACCAAGCTGCACCGCACCGAACATGGTGATGTACACGAAAAATCCAATAACCCCTGTCAGCTCAAACGGGCCAAGGTGGGTCAGATATTGCATAAACTGGGACATGATTTCCTCCTTTGATGTGATGATCAAAGGGGTAGAGAACGCCCCAACCTGCCGCTATCACCCAGCTTGGGGATAGGGCTGCAAAAAGTGGCGTTGGGTCAGGAATTCCATACCC
>CALAIJ010000147.1 GCA_937923365.1 uncultured Sulfitobacter sp. | reverse complement strand
CGGCGCGCCGAGAACTTCCTGACAGAGGCCACCAGCCTAAGCCCCGGCGATCTGATCGTGCATGTGGACCACGGCATCGGGCGCTATCATGGCATGGAGGTCATCACGGCTGCCGGGGCTGCACATGAATGTCTTGTGCTGGAGTATGCCGAGAAATCAAAGCTTTACCTGCCGGTTGAGAACATCGAACTACTGTCGCGCTATGGCCACGAAGAAGGGTTGCTGGACCGCTTGGGCGGCGGTGCGTGGCAATCCAAGAAAGCCAAGCTCAAGGAACGCATCCGCGAGATGGCCGACAAGCTGATCCGCATCGCGGCAGAGCGTGCCTTGCGTAAAGCGCCTGTGCTGGAGCCGCCACCGGGCATGTGGGACGCGTTCTCGGCGCGTTTTCCCTATACGGAAACTGACGACCAGCTAAGCGCCATCAGTGAAGTGATCGACGATCTGACGTCAGGCAATCCGATGGACCGTCTGGTTTGCGGCGACGTGGGCTTTGGCAAGACCGAAGTTGCCATGCGTGCCGCCTTTGTCGCCGCGATGTCGGGCGTGCAAGTAGCGATCATCGCACCGACAACCTTGCTGGCGCGTCAGCACTACAAGTCCTTTGCAGAACGCTTTCGCGGCTTTCCCATCGAAGTCCGGCAGTTGAGCCGGTTCGTGTCGGCCAAGGACGCCAATGCAACCCGCGACGGCATGGCCAAGGGCACTTGCGACATTGTTGTTGGCACCCACGCGCTGCTTGCGAAAAACGTGCGTTTTCAAAACCTTGGCCTGCTAGTTATCGACGAAGAACAGAAATTTGGCGTGACCCACAAGGAACGGCTCAAGGCGCTGCGTACGGACATTCACGTGCTGACGCTCACCGCCACACCGATCCCGCGCACCTTGCAGCTGAGCCTGACGGGGGTGCGCGATCTGAGCATCATTGGCACGCCGCCCGTCGACCGTTTGTCGATCCGCACCTATGTCTCCGAGTTTGACGCTGTGACCCTGCGCGAGGCGCTGCTGCGCGAGCATTATCGCGGCGGGCAGTCATTCTATGTCGTCCCGCGCATCTCTGATCTGCCCGAGATCGAGGCGTTCCTGAAGGATCAACTGCCCGAGCTGACATATGTCGTCGCCCACGGCCAGATGGCAGCAGGCGAGCTTGATGACCGCATGAACGCCTTCTACGACGGCAAATTCGACGTGCTTTTGGCGACAACGATTGTGGAATCGGGCCTTGATATCCCGACCGCCAATACGATGGTCATTCACCGCGCAGATATGTTCGGTCTGGCGCAACTCTATCAGATCAGGGGCAGGGTGGGCCGCTCCAAGACGCGGGCCTATGCCTATCTGACCACCAAGCCGCGCGCCAAGCTGACCCCTACCGCCGAGAAGCGTCTGCGCGTGCTGGGCTCGCTCGATACGCTTGGGGCGGGCTTTACGTTGGCCAGTCAGGATCTGGACATTCGCGGTGCGGGCAACCTGCTGGGCGAGGAACAATCCGGCCAGATGCGCGATGTGGGGTTTGAACTGTACCAATCCATGCTGGAAGAGGCGATTGCCAAGATCAAATCCGGCCAGATGGAAGGTGTGCTTGAGGAAGACGGTCAATGGGCGCCGCAGATCAATCTGGGTGTGCCCGTGCTGATCCCCGAGAAATACGTGCCCGATCTGGATGTGCGTCTGGGCCTCTATCGCCGTCTCTCCGGCCTGAGCACCAAAGTGGAGCTTGAGGGTTTTGCCGCCGAGTTGATCGACCGTTTTGGCAAGCTGCCGCGCGAGGTCAACACGCTGCTGCTGGTCGTGCGCATCAAGGCGATGTGCAAACGTGCGGGCATCGCCAAGTTGGACGGCGGGCCCAAAGGGGCTACGATCCAGTTCCACAATGACAAGTTCGCCAGTCCCGAAGGCTTGGTCAAGTTCATTCAGGACCAGCGCGGCCTGGCCAAGGTGCGCGGCAACAAGATCGTCGTGCGACGCGACTGGAAGGATGACAAGGACAAGATCAAAGGGGCCTTCGGTATCGCCCGCGATCTGGCCGAACATGTTGTCGCCAAAGAAAAGGCCAACAAATCAAAGGGGAAGTGACATGTGGAGAGTTTTGACCATCGTCAGTGCCATGACACTGGGCGCGTGTGAGGCAGGGCCGCAACAGGCCAAACCCGTCGCCACAGTCCAGACCGCTACTGGTGCGCAGATCAAGGTGTTTCGGATCACACGCAGCAATGCGCTGGGTGTCACGCCGGTCTCTCAACGTGCCATCACGGCCCGTGCGCTTGAGATTTGCCCCGATGGGTACCGCGAGGTGTCACGGCGCGCAGAGGCGGAGCGGCGCATTTCAGGGGTGATCTATACCGATGTGACCGTAGGCATCTTCTGCACGTGATCACTCCTGCGCGGCTTCGACCCGCGCCATGGCATACATCGTCAGATAGCCCAAAACGGCCAGCCCCAGTACATAGGCCAGCAGCGGTGCGACTGTGCCGTCGAACAACACTGTCACAGGGGCCGCGATCAAGGCTGCGGCCATGGTCGAGATACCTGCGATGATCGACGCGGCAACACCTGCGATATGGCCCATAGGCTCCATCCCGATGGCGTTAAGGTTGCCCAGGGTCAGACCGGCCTGCAGGAACACGCTGATTTGCCAGATCAGGAAAACAGCAAAGCCGTAGGGCTCCGCGTAACTTGTCATGCCAAAGACAAGGAACGTCGCAGTGATCGCGACTTGTGCCATCAGTGCCCATGTGATCAGGCGGCGCATGCCCACCCGCACAACCAGCACCGCATTGATCCAACTGGCCGACGCGGACACCAGTGCAGCCGCGCCAAACCAATAGGCAAAGCTGTCACGGCGGTCATAGACGTCTGAATAGATTTGGTGGACCAGCAACAGCATCCCGATCAGGATCGCCATCGAGAGTGTCTGGGCAACAATTGCCAGCCGCACAGTACGGTTTGCGAAAATCTCGCGGACAGCGCCCCAGATAAGCGAGAGACGGATCGGGCGGCGCTTCTCAACCGGCAGGGTTTCGGGCAGCCGGAAGATCATCCAAACGGTCGAGATGGTGGCAAATACCATAAAGGCAGCATAGATCCCTTGCCATCCCATAAGGGATATCAGGCCCACACCGATCGCAGGGGCAAAGCCGGGCACCAAAGCAAAAACCATCATAATGAAGGACACGATGCGGGCCATCTCGCGGCCTTTGAAAAGATCGCGCGTCACAGCCATTGCCACCACCCGAGGACCTGACGCGCCCAGCCCTTGCAGCAAGCGGGCAAACAACATCAGCTCAAGCGACTGGCTGGACCATGCCAGTCCCGCCGCTGCGATATAGATCAGCGAGCCACCGATCATCAGTTGCTTGCGGCCAAAGGCATCTGACAGGGGGCCTACAAGAAATGTGCCGATCCCCAGTCCTAGAAAGAATGTGGTCAGGATAAGAGGCACACGTTCTGGCGCGTCGGGCGACAGCTCTGCCGTGAGGGCCGGAATGGCGGGTAACATCGCGTCCATGGAGAACGCCACAATCGCGAACATCATCGCCACCAGGGCTACGAATTCGGCGCGGCCGATCTTCAGGTCGTCAGTCGGTGAAGGCAAGAAATTCAGCTCCGCTTAGCGGTGCCAGAAATGTGACGCCGCTCAGCGTCAGTGCTAACCTAGGGTTGCGTTAACTGCAATGCCCAAACCCGAAGTTTAGGGTCAGGACCCATTTATCCTATCCCACAGCCAAGAGGGGCAAGGAACGCGGTGCGTCTTCCAGCCGGTCAGACAGGTAGCGCACCTGGGTCAGATCTTTGAGATCTTCCAGGAGTCCCGTAAACTCTGCGCCCATTGCGATCATATCCGCATTGTAGTTCACAATGTCGGTGCGCATCTGGCTAGCGCAATTCTGTGCGATGACATGGCTGACATATCGGCAGCTTTCCAGCAGGGCGCGGCGCTCGGCGTATGGCATGGCGGGGCGTCTGCCGATGGCCGCACAATAGGTATCCGTCGCGCAGCCCACGATCACTTCGCGTCCCAGTCTAGCAAGCTTGGCAAGGTGGGTGACATGCGTCGGCGTCAATTGATCAAAAGTGCCGTAGCTCAGGACGACACGGTGAAGCGGCAAAGGGGCAAAGCTCATGAAGCTGGGCCAACCTCGTTACGCCAGATTGCCTTGATGCCGTTCTTTGCAAAGGGAAAATCCGGTGCCACAGTGAACAGATGGGCCAACGGGCCGACCAGTACTGGTGTGACGGATAAGGTGGATTGCGCCAGAGTCACCGCGCTTGGTGTTGTTGTGTTGCCTGCCATGTGCCCGCTCAATATTAGAGTTCTTTTGAGGTCTTTTGCCTCTTTATTGACTTCACGCTAGGTCAAAGAACGGCCTTTGGCAAACCTGCGCGGGCGGTAGAGAATCGCTATGTGGCCCATTTACCATAGTGGGCGTGTATTAGCTGGTCAGGTCCACGATGACCTTTGCCCAAAGTTCTGGCGGTTGCGCGCCCGGCACCGCGTGCTGGCCTGCCACGATGAAGGTCGGTACCGAATTCACCCCCATACTGCGCGAATGGCTGTCGCGGTCACGAATGCTTTGGGCGTCTTCCTGCGTGCCCAGCAAGCGCGTCACCACGGCGGCGTCCATCTCAATGCTATCGGCGACGTCTGCCAGAACCTCCGTATCGCCAATATCGCGCGCGTCCACGAAATAGGCTTTGAACAGGGCAGAGACCGCAGCCGTCTGCCGCCCTTCAATGCCTGCCCAGTGGATCAGGCGGTGGGCGTTCAAGGTGTTGGGGGTGCGCTTCATCGCTTCGAAGTTGATTGTCAGGCCTGCCGCTTCGGCATGTTCAACCACGGGTGCGTAGGCGCGCACCGCCCCCTCCTTGCCGCCAAACTTGCCTTCCAGATACGCGCGACGGTCGACACCTTCTGCGGGCATGTCGGGGTTCAGCTGGAACGGATGCCATTCAATCGCGAAAGGGTGGTCGGGGTGCGCGGCCAGCGCTTTGTCCAGATGGGCCTTGCCGATGTAGCACCACGGGCAAATCGGGTCGGACATGATATCAAGTTTGATCTGCTCAGCCATTCTGGTTCGCCTCATAAGCCGAGCGCAAAGCGCGGCGTTGCAGTTTGCCGTTAGGCCCCGTGGGCAAAGCGGCAACGTGTATGTAAAGGCGCGGCTGTTTGTAGCGCGCCAGCTTGGTTTGGGCATAACGGCGCAGGGCGTCTTCGTCCAGAGGGGCAGGGCCGGTGTAGAACGCGGCGATCACTTCCACATCGCGCTTCACGGTCACGGGCACCGCCGCCACGCCTGTCAGGCCGTCCACGCCCGCCAGGGCGCTTTCCACCTCCAGCGGTGAGACGCGAAAGCCGCCTGCGTTCATCATGTCATCGTTGCGGCCCAGATAGGTGATCTGGCCATCAGGCGCCTTGATGCCTTGATCGCCTGTCAGGAACCACGCGCCCTGATATTTCGCAGCCGTTTCTTGTGGCGCATCAAGATAGCCCAGCATCAATCCTTGATCGCTTTTGTGAATGGCAATTGTGCCTGCCGTGCCATCGGGCAAGGGGCCTTCATCGCCCACAATTGCCACGCGGCGGCCCTCTTGCGCGTAGCCCACCGCATCGCCCCTCACGGCGCGGCCCGGCGCGCCTGAGATAAATGTGGAACATTCGGACATGCCAAAGGCTTCGTATACCGCGCATCCGCTGGCCTTTTGCCAGTCATCGCGAACCGCTGCCGACATCTTTTCCCCAGCGCTCAAGCCATGGCGCAACGTGGGCACAGCCACCTCGGAGTGCGTGGCAAGCAGTTGCCGGTACACTCCCGGTGCCGCCGCAAAGATGGTGGCCGTGTGGTGTGCCATCAACGCAGGCAAATCGCGCGGGGGTGTGCCCGCGTCAGGGATCAATGCGGTTGCGCCCATCGTCCAAGGGTCCATCAACCCCGTGCCCAGCGTATAGGTCCAGTTGAACGCGCCAGCGTGCAGCATTCGGTCCTCGGGGCCCAGCCCGTACCAGCCGTCAAACATCATCCGGCGCGCAAGGATCGC
>CALAIJ010000146.1 GCA_937923365.1 uncultured Sulfitobacter sp. | reverse complement strand
CGCGGGGTTGTGGGTGTCGAATGGTGGCGCAGGGTGGACGGTGCCGACTGGCGCAACGTCACCGGCCCCGACAGCGCGGACCCAGAGCTGGCCGACCATCCTGTCACCCATGTCTCGTGGCGCGACGCACGCGCCTTTGCGACCTGGGCCGGCGGGCGCTTGCCCTCGGAAGCCGAATGGGAACATGCTGCGCGCGGTGGCTTGGGCGATGTGCCCTTCCCTTGGGGACATGCGGCCCCCGATGACACGGGGTTCTTTCCCTGCAACATCTGGCAAGGTAGCTTTCCCAACCGCAATACAGGCGCGGACGGCTATATCTCAACCGCACCTGCGCAATCCTTTCAGCCCAACGGATACGGCCTGTTCAACATGTGCGGCAACGTCTGGGAATGGACGGCAGAGCCGATGAAACTGCGGTCCCTCAGCAAAAAGACCAAAGACCGCATGCGCAGTTTGAAAGGTGCAAAACTTCTGAAGGGCGGCTCATTTTTATGCCATCGCAGCTATTGCTTTCGCTACCGGATCGCTGCCCGCACCTTTACGACACCTGATACGACTACGCCGCACCAAGGGTTCCGGCTGGTGTTTGACGCCTAGCGGAAGGCCTTGGCCGTCTCGGGCAGCCACAATGCGATATCGGGGATCAGGAACACCAGAACGATCAGCACGAACTGCGCGATCACGAAAGGGATCACACCCAGATAGATCGACGACAATTTCACATCGGGCACCATACCTTTGATGACAAAGACGTTCATCCCGATAGGCGGCGTGATCAGCCCTAGTTCGACCACCATCACAACGATGATGCCGAACCAGACCGGATCAAAACCAAGATCCGTGATGATCGGGAAGAAGATCGGCACGGTCAGCAGGATCATCGCCAGCGCGTCCAGAAAGCAGCCCATAACCAGATAGATCAGCAGGATGATCGCCATCACCGCCATCGGGTGCATATCCAACCCCGACACGAAACCCGAAAGCGCCGAGGCGATGCCCGAGAATACCATAAGGTTGTTCAGCGTCAGCGCGCCGATCAGAATGGTAAAGATCATCGCGGTGGTCTTGACCGTTTCCATCAGCGCATCGCACGTGTTGGCCAGCGTCAGACGCCCGCGCAGGGCCGAGATGATAAAGGCCCCCACCGCGCCGATGCCTGCAGCCTCTGTCGGTGTAAAGACGCCAAAGTAGATGCCGCCGATGACCAGCGCGAACAACAGAATAATCGCCCAGGTGCGCCCCAAAGCCGCGAATTTCTCGCGCAGGGGCACGCGGTCTCCGGCGGGGCCGATCTCGGGATAGATGCGGGTCACGATCACAACAACCAGCATGAAGCCCAGAATTGTCAGAACACCCGGCAGAAACCCTGCAATGAACAGATCTCCAATAGAGGTTTCGGTCAGCACCCCGTAAAGCACCAGCACAACGGAGGGCGGGATCAGAATGCCGATGATACCGCCTGCGGCCACGGACCCTGTGGCAAGGCTCTCTCCGTATTTGTAGCGCTTCATTTCCGGCAGGGCGACTTTGGACATGGTGGCCGCTGTGGCCACAGAAGAGCCGCAAATCGCCGCAAAAGCACCGCAAGCCCCCACAGTGGCCAAGGCCAGCCCGCCGCGAAACGCGCCAAACCATGCGTTGAACGCGCCGTAGAGTTCTTTGCTCAGACCAGAGCGCGCCGCCACCGCCCCCATCAGCACAAAAAGCGGCACGATCGACAGATCATAGGTCACCGTGGTCTCGTAAACCGTTGTGCCGAACAGCGACAGGGATGGGCCCACCCCGATGATCATCGACATTCCCAAAAGCCCGCACAGCCCCATGGCAAACCCGATGGGCACCGTCAGGACAAGCAGGATGAAAAGGATCGCGAAGGCCAGAATGCCGATTGTAATGGGATCCATCAGTCTGTGTGCTCCACTGGCGGCCGGATGATCTGCACCAAGGCAACCACTGCTGCCAAGCTCGCGGCAAAGGCCATCAGCATCACGATTGGCCAGACAGGCAGGAACAACACATCCGTGGCCAGACCGTCGCCGTAAAAGTTGATGCCGCGATCCCACAGCCGCCAAGCGATCAGCGAAATGAACGCGGCCCCGCTAAGGGCTGCGATACCGGCGAAAATCTTGCGCACCATTGGCGGCACCATGCTGTCCACAATGTCGACCGCAATATGCCCGCGTTCCAGCGTCGTGATCGCAAGGCCAAAGAGAACAAGCAACCCCATGCCAAGTTGGATAAGCTCCACCGCGAAGGTGACGGGCGCGTTAAAGAAATAGCGCCCGACCACATCCGCGAAGGTCAGCACCATGACCAACACCAGAACCACACAGGCAAAGCCCGCGAGCACGTTGGAGACGCGTTTGAGAAAACTGTTCACGGAAGTCCCCCGAGGACTGTGCTTGAGGCATGCCTACGGCGTCAAACCTGTGTCTGACGCCGTGGGTTGCTTAGTTGGCGTACTTCGCGACTGTCGCTTTGAAGTCTTCCAGAAGTGCTGCACCATCAAGGCCAGCCGCATCGGCTTTCTCGATCCATGCCGCATCCATGAAGGCGATCTTTTCTTTCCAACGCTCCAGCTCTGCGCCTTCGAGCGTGGTGAAAACACCGTCTTGCTCGATCGCTTTGGCGCGACCGACTGCATCAGCTTCATCCCAGCCTTTGCCAAGAATTTGCGCACCGGCAACACCGCCCAGATCGGTTAGCACTTTCTGATGCTCTGCGGACAGGCTGTCGAATTTGGCAGGGTTCATCATCACGGCAAAGGGCGTTGTGTAGAGGCCACCGGGAATTTCGAGGTGGTAGTTCACCAACTCGCCCAGACGGAAGCCCGCGATGCTTTCAAACGGGAACATGGCGCCATCGGCCACACCTTTCTGGATCGCCTCATAGGCTTTGGGGGCAGGCAACGCGACGGGCGTGGCGCCCAGCGCTTCGGCCATACGCACACCACCGCCGCCGACGCGCAGTTTCACACCGGCCAGGTCTTCAAGCGTCTTGATCTGCTCTTTGGAGTGGACAGCACCGGGGCCGTGCACAAACATGGTGATGATCTTGACGTCTTTGAATTCCTTGTCGAACCCGATGTTGCGGTCATACCAGTCATACGCCGCCTGAGAGCCGACTTCGGCATTGGGTGACAGGAAAGGCAGCTCCGCACCGCGCAGGATTTCAAAAGGCCCGGGCGTATAGGCGACCACGTGATAGGACATATCCGCCGCACCATCGCGCACGATGTCGTACTGCCCCGGAGGCTTGGCGATAGGTGCCGGATCAATCTTGATCTTGAGCGTGCCGCCAGAGGCTTCCTCGACTGCGGCAATCCAGCGCGGCAGGGTTACAGCCGTGTGGTGGTGCTTTGGTGGCAGCCATGTGGACATGCGCAGGGTGACCGTCTCGGCGAATGCAGCCGTGGTGCCCAGCCCGAAAGCCAGCGCTGCGGCCAACATGCCGGAGCCCATAAGTGTTCTACGTTTCATTGGTTTCCTCCCAGAAAACGGCTCTCATTTCTGCGCCATGTGGGGCGGTCGGAGCCTTATGGAACACAGGAAACACCATGTTTCGCTGGTCCGCAACAGGATTCACTTGTTTGAAAGGGGAACCTTCGCAGATGTCCTATTTATATGCGTTATCATGCAATTTTCAAGGAATGCGCTTAACGTTTTGGTTCCGCTCAAGGGCAAAACCTGCGCCACATATTGGTCAGGGCGCACCAGAATCATCGCCCCATGCGTCCGGTCGATTGCACGCATATCAAAGATATCCCCCCGCTCCGGGTCAGGGCAAAAAACCTTCTCGTAGTCGGTTAGCGCGTAGCGCCCCTTTGACGGTCGCAACAGCGCAGGCACCTCATTGAACGCAACGGATCTGTGCCCCGCTTGCAAGACTGCGCGCAGGTCCAGCACACTGTCGATATCGGCACCCTTGGTTGTGATCCGCAACAAGGGGCTGCTGGGGTCGTCTTGCATAAACGTACAAAGTTGCGCAACGGGGCCGCCCTGCTGGCCCGTGTCGCCTTTGCCCGCAAACATGAACAGGCGCCAGCGCCCATCCGCTGCAATGCAATGCCCTAGATGAACGGGTTTGGCATCTGCCAGCCGGATCACGGGCGCGGAATGAAAGCGGGTACCGATCTGAAACCCTTGGGCAAGCGATTGGTGGTCCGCATCGCCCACAATGCTGGACGCATCATACCGCGTCTCGACCCCTGCGGTGTACCGCGCGTGTTTGGCGAAATACTTTTGAAACAGGTCCTTGTCGGGCGTCGCACTGAAGCGCTGCGCCATCTCGCGGTCAAAGTCGATCAGCTCTTTGGCTTTGGCCTGCCGTTCCTCGGAATAGGTTCTCAGCAGCGTATCCGGTGCCTGCCCTCGCAGAACCGACGCCAGCTTCCACCCCACATTATAGGCGTCGGCCATTGAGACGTTCATGCCCTGCCCCGCCTTGGGACTGTGGGTGTGGCAAGCGTCGCCCGCGATAAAAATACGCGGATGCTGTCCGGCCTCGGGGGCGTCGTCGAACCTTGCGCATACACGTTGGCCGATCTCATAGGCTGACCACCAGACCACGTCTTTGACATCCAGCGTGTAGGGCGCAAAGATCGCCTGCGCTTTCGCAATCAGCATATCGTCCGAGACATTGCGATCACGGGCCCGCTCACCCTCGGCCAATGCGTCCAACTCGATGTACATCCGGACCATGTATCCGCCTTCGCGCGGGATGATCAGCAGGCTGCCTTGATCGGCTGACTGCAACGCGCATTTCAACCGGATATCGGGGAAATCGGTGCGGGCCAGCACATCCATGACGCCCCAGAGCTGCCGTGCAGAGCCGCCCTCAAGCGTCAGACCAAGCGCTTGGCGCACCATGCTGCGCGCACCATCGCAACCGACAACATACTTGGCGTGAATTGTCTCGGTGGCGGTTTCTGCCCCTTCGGATACCTCAAATGTCGCCGTCAGAGGAAAATCACTGCTGTCGTCCCGCGTCAAAGCGATCAGTTTGCGATTGTAGCGGGGTGTCATCCTGCGTGGGGCGTTTGCCATGATTTCCAGATAGAAATCATGCACCCGTGCTTGGTTGAGAATAACGTGCGGTTGCTCTGACAGCCCTTTTTCCACGTCCAGTATGCGACCGGTGCGGGCAATTCCCGTGTCGTCCCCCTGCGGCGTCCAGAAGGTGGTTTCATTGACCCAATAGGCTTCGCGCCGCACCTTGTCTGCAAAGCCGAACGCCTCGAACATCTCCATGGAGCGGCAGGCGATCCCGTCCGCCTGCCCCACCGTAAGAGGCCCCGCCTTTTGCTCGACGATCGTCGTATTG
>CALAIJ010000145.1 GCA_937923365.1 uncultured Sulfitobacter sp. | reverse complement strand
CGCGAGCGCATCAGCTTGCCCAAGGTCACGTTGCCCACCGGATGCAGGCGCGGATCAACCATCACGATGTGGTAGAATTGATCGGGCAGATCATCCTCGGGCGTGGCGCGCAAATGGTCGATGGCCTGGCCGACGGTCCAGTGTTCGGGCGCCATCACGACCTCGCGCTGCATCAGGCGGCCCGCAGAGTATTCCGGCCAGCTGAGTGCCTGTTCAACCGCAGCACGGTCCGTGTCTTCCAGCGCGTCGAGGATCGCCTCTTGCTGGTCGTCCTCAAGGTCTTCGACAAGGTCCACAACATCGTCGCTGTCCATGTCGCGTACGGCCTGGGACAGGACCTGCGGGGTCAGAACGCTGATGACTTCCTCGCGCAGACCTTCGTCAAGCTCGGACAGGATTTCGCCGTCAAATTCGCGGTCATACAGCCGGATCAGCCGCGAACGGTCAAAGGCGCTGATCTGCTCCAACACGTCGGCAATGTCGGCGGCGTGCAGCGGCTCCATCAGCTCCGTCAGCTTTTCGCGATCATCGATATCAACCGCGTAAAGGATGGAGGCGACCTGTTTGCGCCCCAGTTCGTAAACCTCGCCCTCGCCAGTCGCATCGGAGGGCACTGCTTGCTCGGGTGTGTCAGCGGTCATCGGGGGCCTCCTGTGCTGGCGCGACCATAGGCGCGGCGCGACACAGGGGCAATGCCGCTTAGGCGTTGAGCAAGCCTGCCGATCGTGTGTAAGTGGCGTATGAGCGACGCATATCTCCTTTTGGGCCCGACCCTGATCTACGACGGCAATCCGATGCGGATGCCGTGGCAGGATGCTGTGCGCATCGACACAAACGGCGGCCTTTTGATCAAAGATGGCCGGATTGCCGAAGTTGGCCCCGCCGCCGACCTGCAGGCCAGACATCGCCAGGCGCATGTCACCCGCTATGGCAGCGATCACCTGATCTGCCCCGGCTTTGTGGACGCGCATGTGCACTATCCGCAAACGGCTATCATCGCCTCATGGGGAAAGCGGCTGATTGACTGGCTGAACGGCTACACCTTCCCCGAAGAGTTGCGGCTGGGTGATCCGGCCTATGCCCACGAGATTGCAGGGCGTTATCTGGACCTGACGCTGGCCCATGGCACCACAACTGTGGCAAGCTTTTGCACCATTGCCCCCCACTCTGCCGATGCCTTGTTCGAAGCGGCAGCGGCACGCGGCACCCGCGTGGTTGCGGGCAAGACCTGCATGGACCGCAATGCACCTGACGGCCTTCGAGACACGGCCCAATCGGCCTATGACGACAGCAAAGCGTTGATCGCCCGCTGGCACGGCAAGGACCGCGCGACCTATGCCATCACGCCGCGCTTTTCGCCTACATCGACACCGGACCAGCTTGGCGCTTTGGGTGCGCTCTGGGCGGAGCATCCTGACTGCCTGATGCAAACCCACCTCAGCGAGCAGACGGACGAGATCGCGTGGGTGCGCGACCTATTTCCATCCGCTCGCGATTATCTGGACACTTACGAAGCCCACGGCCTGTTGGGCGCACGCGGGGTCTATGGCCACGCGATCCATCTGGAGCCGCGAGAAGTGGCGCGCCTGGCCGAGACCGGCAGCGCCCTGGTGCATTGCCCCACGTCCAACACCTTTATCGGGTCAGGTCTGTTCGACATGGAGGGGCTCAGCGACGCAGGCATCCCAGTGGGGCTGGCCACGGACACGGGCGGCGGGTCCTCATTCTCGATGCTGCGCACGATGGCTGCGGCCTACGAGGTCGGGCAATTGCGCCACAACGCGCTGCACGCATCGCAATTGCTGTGGCTGGGCACGGCGGGGTCCGCGCGCGCGTTGCATTTGCAAGATCACATAGGATCGCTGGCCGCAGGACTGGAAGCAGACGTGAGCGTGCTCAACCTTGCTTCGACCTCCGCGATTGCCCAGCGCGCCGCACAGGCTGCGGATATCTGGGACGCGGTTTTCCCGACCGTGATGATGGGCGACGACCGCGCCATTGCCGATGTCTGGATTGCGGGTAAGCGCCGCGTCTGACGTCCGTGCCTCAGCAAGGCCTTGCAAGCACCATCACCCAAAGGTTCCCCGGCGCACGGGCAACTGCAAATTCACGCGCCTTGCGGGCCACGATATTCTTGTAATGTCCTGACGAATTGACCCAAGTGTTCATCACCTGCGAAAAGCTGGTCTGGCCTTTGCCGATATTCTCGGCGACGAAGCACCATTTATAGCCCGCCCGCGATACCCGCTTGCCCACATTCGACCCGTTGGAGCCTGTGTGCGAGAAGAACCCCCGCTTTGCCATGTCGTTGGCATGGGCCTGTGCGACCTGCTCCAGCCGTTGAGAGTAGACCAGCGCCTTGCGCCCTTTGCCGGCGCGCACATCGTTTACCGCCTTGCTGATGGCTGCATCTGCCAGCAATGGACCGGCAAAAACCACCAGAACCAGTGTCATAAGAAATTGCTTCATCGTGATGCTCCTAACGTGCGGGCCATTGAGTTTTGCCGCGCCACAAGGGCGGCACAGTCAACCGTGGTGATCTGACCATCGCGCACGATCTGACGTCCATCAACAAAAAGATCGCGCACAGTGGTTGGACCGGCAAGAAGTAGCGCAGCGGGGTCCCAGCTGCCTGCAGATACCAGCCCCTGCACATCCCATACCGCGACATCGGCACGCTTCCCTAGTGAAATACGCCCACAATCCGAACGACCCAGCACATCCGCGCCGCCGCGCGTCGCGATTTCAAGCGCTTCTCGGGCGCTCATGGCATCCGCGCCGAGAGCAACGCGCTGCAACAACATGGCTTGGCGCGCCTCGGCCACCAGATTGCCCGCGTCATTGCTGGCAGAGCCATCAACGCCCAGTCCCACCGGCACGCCCGCGTCGCGCATC
>CALAIJ010000144.1 GCA_937923365.1 uncultured Sulfitobacter sp. | reverse complement strand
AGGACCGCACCCCGCTTGAGATGATCTGGTCGCGCCCGACCTGCGATGTGAACGGCATCTGGGGCGGCTATACGGGCGACGGGTTCAAGACCGTATTGCCCGCGCAGGCCCACGCCAAGATCAGCTTCCGCCTTGTGGGCACGCAAGACCCGCTGGCCATACGCGAAAGTTTCCGCGCCATGGTCCGCGACATGCTGCCCGAGGACTGCACGGTGGAATTTCAGGGCCATGGTGCCTCTGCCGCGTCAGGGGCCGACACTTCCGGCGCGATGTTCGAACAGGCCCGCCAGGCGCTGAGTACCGAATGGGGGGTGCCTGCGGCCTATATCGGCTGCGGCGGGTCGATCCCGATTGCGGGCCACTTCCAGTCGATCACGGGCACCGAACCGATGCTGATCGGCTTTGGCAAAGACGACGACGCGATCCATTCCCCGAATGAGAAATACGACATGGAAAGCTTTCACAAAGGCATCCGGTCGTGGGCGCGGATTCTGGACGCCTTGACCTAAGGGGTGGGCCAGAGGCCCCCCTTACGCTTTCGTGCCCGCGCATTCGTGTGTTCGGGGCATGCGTTGGCCCAGTGAGTTTATGGGAAGGGTGAAACCTGAGGGGGCAGTGGTGCGCTCAGGCGTCGCGTTTGACGCGGTCTTCGCGCAGGAAGATGTAGATGCCCGCAGCGATGATGACCGCCGCCCCTGCAAAAACGGTGGCGTCGGGCCATTCGCCAAAGATCGTCCAGCCCCAGAACAACGCGTATATCAGCAGCATGTACTCGAACGGGGCCACAACGGAGGCGCGGCTGAGCCGGTAGGCCTGTGTCATGAGGTAGCCGACAATGGCTGAAATCACCCCAAGCCCAAAGATGGGCAGATAGTCGGCGGTGTCCGGCCAGACCCACGGGCGCAGCAAGAACTGCATCGCAGGCCCATGATCGGGGCGCAGATAGCCGCCGTCGCCCGCGATCCACCAGATGACAATGCTGACCAGAACAAAGCCGATATGCAGCTGGATCGCCAAGGCGGACGCACGGCTTGTCGCCCCCAGTTTGCGCGTGAGCACGGACATGGACGCATAGCACGCCGCCCCAATGACAGGCAGGATCATGACCCAACCAAAGCCCGCCTCGCCCTTGGCCAGTTGTGGCCCCAGCATCAGCAGCACACCGGCAAAGCCGACGCCGATGGCCGCAAACCGCCTTGGCCCGACCTTTTCACCCAGGACGGGGATGGACAGCAACGTGACGAACAACGGGGCCACAAAATAGATCGCTGTGGCTGTGGCCAGTGGCAAGGCAACAATCGCGGAATACATCGCCGAATTGGCCAGCACGATCAGCAGGGCGCGCAGCAAATGCAACGCGGGCCGTCCGGTGCGCAGCAGCCGGATGCCCCCCTCCAACTGCAACATGACGGCAGTGACCGCGATCCCGATGCCGGAGCGGATGAAAACCAGTTCGTGCAGCGGGTATTCCCCGCCCAACTGCTTGATCAGCATGTCATTGACGGAAATGAGAAACATCCCAGACAACATGCACAAAATGCCCAAACGGGCGGTGGAGGGGGAAATACGCATCCTCCCTCTTACACTTGGGTGCGCGCCCTTGTTAAGCTCGCAATGACGCGATCCAACGGAAAGGTGCTTTGATGACCATCCTCCCCGGTTTTTCCGCCACCACGGCACAGGTGAACGGCCAGCACATCCACTATGCGCGGGGCGGCACGGGGCCTGCCCTGCTGTTGCTGCACGGCTTTCCGCAAACCCATGCGATGTGGCATGCTGTGGCGCCTGCGCTGGCAAAGCACTTCACGGTGATTGCCCCCGATCTGCGCGGCTATGGCGACAGCGCAAAACCGCAGGGCACGGAGAATTACTCATTCCGCGCGATGGCTGCCGATCAGACCGCCCTGATGGCCGCGCTGGGCTTTGAGCAGTTTCACCTTGTGGGCCACGACCGGGGCGCGCGCACGGCACACAGGCTGGCCCTTGATGCCCCTGCTGCTGTGCAAAGTCTGACAGTGATGGATATCATCCCGACCCATCTGTTGCTTTCGGAGCTGACCCAAGGGGTGGCCCGCGCCTATTACCACTGGTTCTTTCTGGCCCAGCCTGCGCCGTTTCCTGAAAACATGATTCTGGCTGATCCGGACACCTACTACCAATCCAGCCTGTTGGGCTGGGGCGCGGCCAAACTGGATGATTTCGCGCCCGACGCTTTGGAGGCCTACCGCACCGCTTGGCGTGACCCTGACACGGTCCGCGGCATGTGCGAAGACTACCGCGCGGCGCTGGACTATGATTTCGCGCTGGATGCTGCTGATCTGTCGGCCCGTGTGACCTGCCCTGCGCTGGTGATGTGGGGTGCGGACGGCGCAATGGGGCGCGCCTATGATGTGGCGGCAACATGGGCTGATCGCCTGACGGATATGCGCGGACTTGGGGTTCCGGGTGGCCACTTCTTTGTGGATGAACACCCTGCAGAGACGACGGCAGCCTTGTTGGATTTCCTTTTGCCTCTGGACGGCCCTGCGGCGGCACAGTCTTAGGCGGAAAGAATGGTATCTCAGCACGCGCGCCGCCTGCCTGACAGATATGCCGCCTGCGGGGGCGCTGCCCCAACCCCTTGGATTTCCGACGGTTTATCCAAAAAGAGATACGGACACGCGAAAAACAACCCGAAGGCCGTTGCGCGTTTCATACATTTTGATGAAAATGCAGCGGTGGCGCGGTTGACGGGGCTCGAACCCGCGACCTCCGGCGTGACAGGCCGGCACTCTAACCAACTGAGCTACAACCGCCCACTGCGCACCTTGGCGAACCAAAGTGT
>CALAIJ010000143.1 GCA_937923365.1 uncultured Sulfitobacter sp. | reverse complement strand
GCAGATAAATCGGGCCACCAAAGAACAGCGCGTAGATCGGGATGAAGGCCCAGAACGTCAGCAGTGTCACGAGAAACGGCGCTGCAATGAAGCTGACCAGAAAACGGGGCCAACTGAATTTTGGATAAGAGTGTGGCATCGCTCATGCCTCCATTTCAGGTGTGAATTCACGGCGCAGGAAGGTGTAGGAAAACGCGGCAGCCGCGCACCAGAAGGGCGCAAACCACTGTCCTGTTTCGGCAAGTTCAGGTGCGGCAATGCCCGGCACGCCAAGTGCATGTGCAGACGGGATCAACCAGACAGCGCCGTACCCGATGCCCGCATGGATCAGCGGATGATCGCCCCCCAGCCATTGCGCAAGGATCATCAGGGGTCCTGCCAATATCAGGTAGCTCAGGAACCCCAGGCACAGACTGAAAATGCCCACAAGCATCGCCACGGGCAGTGCCGGAGGAAACACAAGCGAGAGCAGCACGCCGAGGGTAGTCGCGACCGTAGGGCCGATCAGGATAGCGAGTACAAGCAGCGGCCAGTCTATTTTTACAGTTATTCCTGTCATAAGAGAAATTTTTGGACAAATGGAGGTCGGATTGAATGCCATGTCAGGTCTCCTCTCAGGATTTTTCCTTGCCCTTGGGCAGGAATCGCGCCACGCGCGCACCCAGTTTGATCGCGGCCAGTTGCACCGCACGCGGCAGGCGCGAGACATCCGCGTACCAGTCGTCGAACATCTGCATGGTGGTGAGGGTCTCGGCAATGCGGGCCTGAACCGCAGGAGGGGTCGCATCCGCTTTTGCTTCGGCCTGCACATCGCGCAAAGCGGCAAGGGTCGGCGCGAACTCGCGCTCGCGGCGGCTGCGGATCACCTCGTTCACCAAATCAAACATATCCCGGATCGAGGTGAAGTGATCGCGTCGGTCGCCCAGCTTGCGTTGTGATTTCACCAAACCCAGCGATTGCAGCTCTTTCAGCCCGTTGGACACGTTGGAGCGGGCAAGGTTCAGCAGGTCGCAAATCTCGTCCGCGCTTAGCGCTTCCGGCGAGATGTGCAGCAGCGCGTGGATTTGCGCCACCGACCGATTGGTGCCCCATTTCTGGCCCATGTCCCCCCAATGGAGGATGAAGTTCTGCATGGCGGGGGTCAGGTGCATTTCGCGACTCACATTTATTTCTGTAATGACAGAAATATCAGAAATTGGTGTCTTGTCAACGGTGCTGCTGGGCAGGAACACGCGACACCATCGGCGCATATCGTTTCTGCGCGTCAGGGTATGCGTTTGAAGGTCACCAAAAAGATGCCAGAGCCGACAGTGAACTGCGTCAGGCTGCGAGGATTTTCCGCGTATGTCAGCGTCACTTTCGCCTTGGCGATTTTCAAAGGTGACAGATGACCGGGGCCTGCGACCACTTTGTAGGACATCGCGCAGGTCTCTGAAGTGGCATCCTTGGTCGCCTCGGTCGGGGTCAGGGCGATGACGCGACGGCCGTCATAAAAGGTCAGTTCCTGCGGGCATTTCGGGGCGGCAACCAAGGTCGCCATCACGCGCACCGGATCGCTGACACCGGAAGGCACACGGGTGGGGTCCGACAGCGGCGTCATCTCGGATGCAGGTGTGACCAGCGTCTCGCCCGCGCGATTGCCGTCGAAACGCACTGCAATCTGGCGGGTTTTGCGCGATGAGATGCTGATGCTTTCGAAACGATGTTCATTGCCCTTGAGCGTGCTTTCAGCCGTATAATTGCCGTCGAACACGCTGAGCGGCGTGTCTGTCAAAGTGGCCTGCAAGGTTGAGGTCCCACCCCGATCAGAAAGGGCAAGCACGCCAAGTTTCGTCTTGTTCAGATAGACGTTAAAGATGTCAGCCTTGGCCGCTTCAGCGCCCAGGCCAAGGAGAGTGCATGCCATCAATACGCGGATCATGACACGCGCGCCGTCAGAACTTTGAAGGCGATGGCGCCAAAGGCCAAGGCAAAGAAAGCCTCAAACCAGCGTTTGGCGCGGGCATAGGCGGCGGCCATCGGTGCGGACGAAAAAATCAGCGCGTAGGCGTGGAACATGATCATGCTCTGGATGCCCACGGCAAGGATAACGGTAATCAAAGCCGATGGTGGCGTGCCTGCAGGGATGCCGATTGCGTATAACGCGCCGAAAAACAGCACCGCCTTGGGATTGGTCAGATGCAGTGCCAGCCCCTTGGCGTAGGCGCGGCGCGGGGTCGTTTGCGCAAGCGGCTTGGCCACTGTGCGCCCGCCTGCCCATGCGGCACGGGCCGATTTCAGCGCCAGCCACATCAGATAGGCTGCGCCGACATAGCGCGCCACTTCGAACATCCATGCATTGGCTGCCATCACCGCCCCCAACCCAAAGGCCGCCGAGATCGACCAAATGAAAGAGCCCGTCGTCACCCCCGAGGCCAGCGCCAACCCGCTGCGCCGTCCCGACGACATCGAGGTGCCCGCAATCGCCAGTGTCGCAGGCCCCGGGCTGCCCGATGCCAGAAAGGCGGCAAAGAGGATCACTATAAGGTTCACATCCGTCATCAGCTGTCCGGTTCATAGCTGCGCAGAAAGGCGATGACCTTGGCCGCCGGCATTTCGCAGGGTGAGAGTTTTGGACCACGTGCAAGGTCATAGAAATTCAGGCTGATGTAGTCATCGCCACCGCGTTCTTCGGCCACAAGTTTTGTGGAGCGGCCTGCATTGAACACACTGCGGGTAGCGACGTAAGGTCGGCCATGGGCGCGCCCCGTTGAGGTGCCCAGAGGCACCGCCGCAAGCAAAGGTGCCACATCGTCAGGGGGGGTCACTTGGCGCCGCCGATGCGCGGCTCGGTGTTATCTTTCATGCGGCGGATGTTCTCTCTGTGGCGGACGAAAACCAGCAAGGTCAGGACGATGCCCATCACCAGCGCGGTGCCGTAGCCCAGAAATACCATCAGAAAAGTCGAAGAGGCCGCCGCCGTCAAAGCACCCATCGACGAGATGCGGCTTGCACCTGCGCCCACCAGCCATGCAATGCAGCAGCCAATGCCCACAGGCCATGCCAATGCCAGCACAATGCCAAGGAAGGTGGCCACGCCCTTGCCGCCCCTGAACTTCAGCCAGACCGGAAAGCAATGCCCCAGCATCGCAGCGACACCCGCCAATTGGGCGGCATCCTCGGCCGCAAAGAAGCGGGCCAGCAGAACCGCCACAGCCCCTTTGCCCGCGTCAAAAAGCAGCGTCAGCGCCGCCGCCTTTTTGTTGCCTGTGCGCAGCACGTTGGTGGCACCAATGTTGCCAGATCCGATTTCGCGCAGGTTGCCAAGGTTCATCACCCGCGCCAGCACCATGCCGAAGGGAATGGAGCCCAGCACGTAGCCAATCACGGCCCAGAGGATCAGAATGGTCGTCGCGGTCTCGAGTATCGGCATCAGGGGGCCTCGTAAACGCAGCTGCCTGCAACAAAGGTTTTGCACACCTTACCTTGCATGCGCATGCCGTCAAACGGTGTGTTCAGCGATTTCGAGCGGAGTTTTGCGCGGTCCATCACAAAAGGCGCATCCGCATCAAAAAGCACCAGATCGGCTGGCGCACCCACTGTCAGGCGCCCTGACGGCAGACCCAGTCGCTGTGCCGGATTGAACGACATCGCCCGCCAGAGTGTCGCGATATCCATCAGGCCCGCGTGCACCAGACGCATCGCCGCAGGCAGCAGGGTTTCCAGCCCGATGGCACCGGAAGCGGCTTCCTCGAACGGTAGGCGTTTGCTTTCTTCGTCCTGCGGCGTGTGCATGGAGCAGATGATATCGATCAACCCACTGGCGACGGCTTCTGCTACTGCCAGTCGGTCGTCCTCATCGCGCAGAGGCGGCTTTAGCTTGAAGAACGTGCGGTAGTCCGCCACGTCCAGCGCGTTCAGCGTCAGGTGGTGGATGCCCACACCGGCCGTGATATCAAGGCCGTTGGCCTTGGCGCGCTCAAGCGCGGGCAAGGCGCGGGCGGTTGTGATCTGGTCAGCGTGATACTTGGCACCTGTCATCTCGATGAGGGCGATATCGCGGTCCAGCCCCATGCGTTCGGCCATAGGCGATACGGCGGGTAGGCCGCGCAAAGAGGCGAATTTGCCCGATGTGGCTGCTGCGCCACTGCTAAGGATCGGTTCCTGCGGATGGGCGATCACCAAAGCGCCCAGACTGCGGGCATACGTCAGCGCGCGAGAAAAAACCTTGGTGTCAGTCACAACGCGGTCGCAATCGGTGAAGGCCACAGCACCTGCGTCTTGCAGAAACCCGATCTCGGTCATCTCACCGCCGCGGCGGCCTTTGGTCAGGGCCGCCATCGTCAGCACGCGCACAGGCGAGGCTTCGTTGGCACGGCGGGTCACGAATTCAAGTGTTTCGGGGTTGTCGATGGCCGGATCGGTATCGGGCCGTGTGATCATCGTGGTCACGCCGCCTGCGGCTGCGGCGCGGCCCGCGGAGCGATAGCTTTCCTTGTGCCGCTCACCCGGTTCACACACCTTCACGCCCAGATCA
>CALAIJ010000142.1 GCA_937923365.1 uncultured Sulfitobacter sp. | reverse complement strand
TGGCGCGATAATCGGTGTCACGGTCATAAATGCTGTAAGAGCCGTCGCCCTGCGCATGCAGATAATCCTCGTGCGCAAGCGTGCCGTAGACGATCCCGCCCGTGGCCTTGGCGGTGGCTGTGACCTGCGCTGATGTCTCTGCGGTGTCCCAAGTGGTGCCATCGGCAAATTCGATGGTCTCGATCCGGCCGACGCCGTTGCTGGCAAAATGGCCTTGCACCGTGACGCTTGCCGCGCCGGGCAGGCTGAGGATCAGGTTGTCACCGCTGCGCGTGGCCACGACCAGTTCAGGTTGGGTTTGCCGCAGTACCAGGCGGTCGGCGTTGCCGGCAGTATCGCTGTCCACGATCAGATCATCGCCGTGGCCGTAATCAACGACATAAACGTCATTGCCCGTGCCGCCCTCAAGGCGGTCGTCCCCCTCAAGCCCGTTGAGGGTATCGTCGTTGCCCGAGCCTACAAGCGTGTCATCAAAGACCGTCGCCTGCCCGATGCTGCGCGCAAAGAGGTCATCTTTGGACCACGTCGTGCCATCAGAGAAGACAACGTTTTCAACACCCTGATTATTGATATAACGCAATGTGACGCGATCATTGGTGCCCTCAAAGCCGAGGACAACTTCGTCACGGCCCTGCTCGATCCGCGAGACGGAAACGTCCTCGGGCAGGTAGCCGAAGATTTGCAGAACATCCGCCGCGCCCGAGCTGTCTGCGATCACATCCTGACCGTCACCGCGGGTAAAGATGTAGGTGTCATCGCCTGCCCCGCCTTGCAGGTCATCATTGCCTTGTGCGGCCAGAATGCTGTCCGCAAAGCGGGTGCCGTTGATACGGTCATCCAGCTCGGTTGTTTGCGCAGCCACGTAGGCTTGCAACAGGGCTGTCAAATCCCATTCGACACCGCCCGCCAGCAGGATGCGCGGCCATGTATTGGCCAGCAGCACGTCCTGCAAAACAACCTGGTCGCCTGTGTCTTGCGCTGCAAGGATGAGATCGTTGCTGTTTGGCCCTGCACGGCGCACGTCAATCTCGGATTCCGCAAATTCGTACATCGCGATCGTGGCGTCTTGCGGGTTTGCATCGACCTTGATGGTGTCGATGCCATGGCCCTTGGCGAACACATATTGCGTGTTGGCGCCCATGATCACCACGTCAGAGCCGCCCATTGGCGCCACATCGCTCAGCGCGTCACTGTCGCGTGCGTCCAGCACGTTGTCGAACCCGTTTGATCCGGCCAGCAGCAACTCGGCGCGCAATGCCTCAACGGACATTTCCTCGCCACCGGCAAAGACGAAAGTCTCGATCCATGCGGATTGGTCCGTGCCTGCAGCGCCCAGAACGGCAAGGATATCCCCCTCTTGGCTAAGCCGGATGATCAGATCACCGTTCAACACCTCGAAGGTCACCTGATCGCGGGTCACACCTGCACCGAATTCGATCCGGTCAATGCCGCCGGTTTCGATGATCGCATCGCGCCCGTCGCCAAAGCCGAAGGCATAGGCATCATTGCCCAGACCGCCGCGCAGCTCGTCCGTGCCCGCGCCCCCTGCCAGCGCATCATCGCGGTCATCAAAGCCGATGATCTGGTCCGCGCCGTCAGTGCCCTGCACCATGCGCCCCTTGAGATCATCAAGGGTCAGAACCTCGCCTGTGGCAAAACGGAATTCTTCGACAGACGTGCCCGCAAGCCCGCCTGTGATGGTCAAGACATCCGTGGCATTGCCCAGATCAATGATCAGGTCCTCGCCAGAGCGGCGCAAAACAAGGTCTTCGACCGTTACAGCCGCGCCAAAGACCACACGGTCAATCGACCCGTTTGCGGTGTCTTGCTGTTCCTGAATGGTGTCAAAGTCATAACCCGCACCAAAGGAATAGGTGTCGCCCAGATTGCCGCCGATCAGCAGGTCGTCGCCCTGCCGCCCGTCCAGCACGTTTTCCTGATCCAGCGATCCCTCGATGATGTTGTCACCGCGGTTGCCGCCGACAATCATCAGCCGCTCTTCGACGTCCGAAATGTGCCAGGTGGTGCCGTCCTGAAAATCGAAATACTCGATCCCGTCGGTGATATCACGGAACTGGTTGCGCACCCGCAGGGTATCGGTGCGCGCGTCGATCGTGATCAGCAGATCATCACCGTCTTTGGCGAAATCGACGTTGTCGATGGTGATGTCGTCGCCAAACTCGATCCGGTCGCCGACCTCGACCTCCTTGCCTTCGCGGCCCTCCCAGACGGTACGCTTTTGCACGTCTTCGATGACGTCCTGACCGTAGCCCACGTCAAAGCGGTAAATGTCCCCGTCCGAGCCGCCGCGCAGGGTATCATCGCCGCCCAGTCCATCGATAATCTCGGAGAAATCGCTGCCTTCCAACACTTCGGACGCACTGGTGCCGATGACATCCACATCTTCGGGATTCAGATCGGTAAAGCGCACAAGATTGCGTGCATCAGAGCCATCGCTGGCGGCAAAATCGAAGGTCTCGATGGCATTGCCCTGCGCGTTCTCGCGCAAATACTGGCCTTGCAGGGTGACGCGTTCGCCTGTGGCGGTCAGCTCGAAAATCAGATCGACGCCTTCGCGCAAAATAGTGACATCCTCGAACATGATCCCGTCAAGACGCAGACGGTCCCCGCCCGCGCTGTCGATGACCACATCGTCGCCGTAGCCTGCCGCATAGACATAGACGTCATTGCCGCCAAAGCCGGTCATCGTGTCATTGCCCAGGCCGCCGTCAATCAGATCAGAGGTCAGGAAGCCATAGATCGCGTCATCGCCATCGGTGGAAGCCGCATCGACAAAGGCCTGCAACAGCTTGGTCCATGACCATGTGGTGCCATCTGCGAACACGAATTGCTCGATCCGGTTGGTCCACATGAACGTGATGGCCTGATACTCGAGGAAATCCTTGAGGATGACGCCGTCGTCGGTGTTCTCAAGACGCATGAACAGCGTGTCGGAGGCGCCTTCGCGTTCAAATTCGAAGTCCGTCCAGCGCAGGTCGTCCTCAAACTTCAGGGTATCGTCCGGCGCGCCAAACAGGCCAAGACTTTCGATATCTGCGTCATGCAGAACGTCCAGACCGTAGTCGATGCCGTAAATGTAGGTATCACCCCCACCACGTCCTGTCAGCAGGTCATCCCCGGCACCACCGTCCAGCGTGTCGGTTGTGATGAAACCGTAGATCGGGTCTTCGCCGTCGGTACGGGCATTTTCCAGTACCCGCTGGGTCATGTTCTCGAAATCAATCGAGGTACCATCCTCGAACGTCAGCTGTTCGATGATGGACGGGCCGACATAGTCGAATTTGAATTCGTTGTTAAGATTGCTGCCAGTCTGTTCGTCGAACATTCCGATAAAGCCATCGAGATTCCAGCGCATGCCGCCGAACTGCTCTTCGATGGTGATCTGATCGCCTGTGGCAACGCCGTCGTCATCCACAAGCTGGATTACAAGATCCGTGCTTTCGCCCGCTCGGGTCAGACGCGCATTATCCGCGCTGAGATCGCCAAGGAACATCAGGTTGTCAAACCCACCCTCAAGGTAGTCGGACACCTCTGCGCCGTCGACACGCTCGCGAATGACATCGATCCCGTCACCGGGTTTGAAGATGTACATGTCATCGCCAACGCCGCCGATCAGCACGTCATTGCCCTTGTCGCCGATCAACACGTCAGTGTCGCCGGAGCCCACGATAACATCATCCGTTTCGCGCGGGTCGGACACGGCCATGGCGATCAGGAAAGGGTCCCAGACAACGCCGTCAGAAAACACGATGGAGGACATCAGGCTGGTCTGTTGCTTGCGCCCTTCGTAGGCATTCAGATCACCAAGGAAGTGGTTCTGGATGGTCAGCGTGCCGTCCTGCCCCGGCCCCGACAGGATCAAATCCTGCCCTTCGCGCACGGCCACCACATCTTTGGATGAAATATAACTGAACCGCAGTTCATCGCCTGACGTCAGATCAACGTCGCTGATCGTGTCATTGCCAAAGTCGGCGCCGACGAAATACACATCTGCGCCGTCCCCCCCGCGATAAATCTGATCGCCACCGGACAGATAGATAAAGTCGCCCTTGCGGGTGCCGTTAATCTCTGTGGCGTCGCTTGCATGCTCAATCAGCAACGTCTCGTCCATGCGCAGGATGTTCATCACGGCGCGAATATCCAGATCGATGCCGATGCCTTCAAAGGCAGGCAACATCATCTGGAAGACGAATTTCTGATCTACGCCAACAGCCGCACCGCCAAGGTTTTCGCTGCCATCGACCTGATAATCGGCCTGCACGAAGGACAGGATCTTGGTCCACTCGGTCAGATAATCGAACGCTTGATCATAGCCTTCGGGGGCCGCTTCAAAGATGGCCTCGAACATCGGCGCCATTTCGCGGTCGGTGGTGCCAAAGAACTTGTTGCTTTCGGTATCGAACCCAAGATCGCGGGCGAACTCTTGCAAGCCGCCTTGCAACGCCATCCGCACGGCGACGCCGCGGCTGGTGGTGATCCAGACATCAAGCATCAGATCAACTAAGGGCAGCATCTCTTTGATACCGCTGTGATATTCTGTCTCGCTCAGGCTGATGTTGCCGCTGCCATCCACGGAATGCGCGATGATGCCTGTGTCACTGTCGACAACCGCTGTCAGCATCGCAGGCCGGAAATCGATGCCCGCGGTGGTGGAGATGGCAAAGTTGAACTGGCCCGGTGTCAGCAGTTCCACACGGAAGTTCGAGCCATCCTCAGAACCCACTTCGTCAAGCGTGTCAAAGTCCACTTCAAAGTTGCGCAGGTTGAAATCCCGCGCATCGCCGTTCTTGAACTGAAGCTCCAGCGCACGGTCCAGATTGCGCGCCCAGACAAAGAAATCCCCATCGCGGTCTGTGACCTGAACGGTGTAGTCCACTGCACTTTCGTCAATGATGTAGATGCCGATGTTTTCCACATCGAGGTTGGCAAGCGGGCTGAACTGCAGATCCTCAACGCGCCATTCCTGCCCGTCGGGCGGCGTCTGCGCCATGATATCGGCACGTGTAGGTGCCGCAATCACCAGGCCGTCCGCATCCAGAACATCCGCACCGCTGGACAGACGCCAGCTGCCGTCTTCGTTCATGATACCGTAGTCCTGAACGACCACGCGATCGTTCACGACCTCGGCCAGATAAGGCGCTTCGGCGCGCGCGGTCAACGCTTCGGCACGGCTGGCCGGAGAGAACGCCTGCTCCAGCGTCCAAGACTGAGACGCCGCAGGAGATTGTGCCAAAAGCTCTTCAAGCGTGGCACGCGGGATGGCGATGCCATCGGCATCCAGAATGTCCGCGCCAGATGCAAGCGTCCAATAACCGCCCTGCCCGTCTTCGACATAGACACCACGGTCAATCAGCGTCGTGGCACCGTCCCCGTCGATTTCGGTCAGAACAGGCGTCAGTTCGCGCGACCGTTCAAGCGTCATGCCCCACTGGGTCAATGTATCGGACGACAGCTCTCGCAGGGCGCGCAGGTCAGGCACAGTCATCAAGGCCGCATCACGCGCGACGATCTCTGCCAGCTCGTAATCATTTGATTGTGCAACAGAAAGGGCGACAACATTACCGATGCCGCGCATCTCGATCAGGTTTTCGTTGTCCAGCCACGCCGCTGTCCCGCCTTCACCACGGAACTGGGTCAGCATGTGGTTTAGTTCAAACACCGCATCGTAAGCAGTAGTGACAAAGCCGTCGTCAAAATGAACG
>CALAIJ010000141.1 GCA_937923365.1 uncultured Sulfitobacter sp. | reverse complement strand
GAATACATGCGTGCCACGCAAATGACCGGACAGATGGCGCGGTTTTACAACTTGCCGATGCGGTCTTCGGGCGTCTGTGCGGCGAATGTGCCCGATGGGCAGGCGATGTGGGAGACGTCCAATTCCCTTTGGGCCGCGGTGCAATCAGGCACCAACATGGTCTATCACGCCGCCGGTTGGCTGGAGGGCGGGCTGATCGCGTCCCCTGAGAAATTCATCATGGATTGCGAGGTCCTGCAACAGATCCAGCGTTATATGGAGCCCGAGATTTGCGCCACCGGACCGGACGAGATTGCCCTTGATGCGATCAAATCCGTCGGCAACCAAGGCCACTTCTTTGGCATCCAGCATACTCAAGACCGGTATACCACCGCCTTTTACCAGCCATTCCTCAGCGATTGGCGGAATTTCGAAGGCTGGGAAGTCGCGGGTGGCATCTGGACCGCCGAGCGCGCGCACCACATGTTCAAAGACATCGTGGGATCGTTCGAGCCGCCTGAAATGGACGCGGGCATCCGTGATGAACTGGCCGATTTCGTTGCCCGTCGCAAACATGAAGGTGGCGCGCCGACCGATTTTTAGAAGCCGACGTTTTGTCGGGGACAAAGGAAACGGGTCAAAAAGTCTCTAAAATTGCAAATGTCAGCCCGGTGTTAACCTCTGGTGGCGCATGTTCCTGCTCGAAATCGAGAGTGAGGTGGCAATGCACGGGCTCATCAATCGCAGCATACAAAGCTATGTGTGCGACAATTACGGCACCGCTGTCTGGGATGCGGTTGTCAACAAGGCCGGGCTGGAATTCACCGAATTCGAGGCGATGCTTACCTATCCTGACGCCCTGACCCCTGCGGTTCTGGACGCGGCGGCGGGGGTGTTGTCGCGGCCGCGCTCGGAATTGATGGAAGATATCGGGACTTATCTGGTCACAAACCCGACGTTTGAGGCCGTGCGCAGATTGTTCCGCTTTGGCGGCGTGGATTTTCAGGATTTCCTGCATTCACTGGATGATCTGCCTGACCGTGCCCGCCTTGCGGTCTCTGACCTGCATCTGCCAAAGCTGGAGCTGCGCGCGCTTGCCGACGGACAGTTTAGTTTGATCTGCGGGGGGGATGTGGCAGGCTTTGGTCATGTGATGATGGGCATCCTGCGGGTCATGGCGGACGACTACGGCGCATTGGCATTGTTGGAGCATTCGGGCGAAACCGGCGGTATCGAAACCTTGTCGATCACCTTGGTCGAGGCGGATTTTGCCGAAGGCCGCCACTTTGCCTTGGGGGCTTCTGCCGGATGACACATACCCCTGATAGCGCTGTTCTGGATGCGCTTTGTCCTATGCATCTGTCGGTCTCTGGTACCGGCCATATCCTGCATGCGGGGCCCACAATCGCCAAACTGCGCCCCGACACGCCCCTTGAAGGGCGCCGCTTTCTTGAGGTTTTCTCGGTTGAGCGGCCTCGGGCGATTGCCTCGGTCGCCGATCTGCGTGCCGCAGCGCATACCAAGCTGCATCTGGAATTGCGGGATACGCCGCGCACCTCCCTCAAAGGGATCATGGTGCCGATGGGGGATGGCTCTGACGGGATGATCGTGAACCTGTCCTTTGGCATCTCTGTCATCGATGGTGTGCGCGACTATGCCCTGACAAACGCCGATTTCGCGGCAACGGATCTGGCCATCGAAATGCTCTATATTATGGAGGCGAATACCGCCGCCATGGGGCTTTCGCGGCATCTGAATGCGCGCCTGCAGCGCTCCAAGGTTGCGGCCGAGACGCAGGCCTTGACCGACACCTTGACGGGGCTCAAGAACCGCCGCGCGATGGATGCGACTATGGAGCGATTACTTGCATTGGGTGGCAGCTTTGCCGTGATGCAAATCGATCTGGATTACTTCAAAACAGTCAACGACACGCTTGGCCATGCAGCGGGGGACTACGTCCTGAAACGCGTGGCCCAAGTGATGCTTGAGGAAACCCGTACCTCTGACACCGTGGCGCGGGTGGGCGGCGATGAATTTACGGTGATCCTGCCTGACATCAAGGACGAAGAAGTCTTGCGCGGGGTAGGGCGACGCATCATCGACCGTCTTGAGGTGCCGATCCCCTTTGAAGGGGAGGAATGCCGCATATCTGCAAGCATTGGCACTGTCTGGATCCAGTCAGGGCCAACGGTTTCGGCAGATCAGGTGCTCTCGGACGCGGACATCGCCCTTTATGCATCCAAACATGCAGGCCGCGCGCAGCAGACCTTTTATAAACCGGAATTGCGCGAGGCGGCCAATGCCGGCGTGCCCCCAAAGGGGCGAGAGCGTCGCACGGAAGAGCAATAAATACTAATTGTACACAATGTGTATTTTCATTACCCTGATCCCGACTCAGCAACTGCCCTAGGGGCATATTCGGGGCAGGGACTTGGCCACTTCGACACGTCAGACCAAAGCGGACGCGCTGCGCGACATGCGGCAGATGATCCTGACACAGGTCCTCGCGCCGGGCGCTGATCTGGATGAAGCAAGCCTGTCGGCACGCTGGAACCTGTCTCGTACCCCATTGCGCGACATGCTGCGCCAACTGGCGGGCGAGGGGTATGTTGAGATACGCGAAAACCGCGGCGCGCGGGTGGCAGAGATGTCGCACACGACGTTGCGGAGTTTTTTCCAAGCGGCCCCGATGATCTATGGCGCCATCCTGCGGCTTGCCGCAGAAAATGCGACGCCCTTGCAGATCGCTGAACTGAAAGCCGCGCAGGCCCATTTCAAAGATATGCTGGAAAACGGAGACGTGGCCGCGCGCGCGCTGGCAAACAACCGTTTTCACGAGGTTACAGGCCAGATGGCCGCGAACCCCTATCTGCTGCCCAGCTTTCAAAGGCTGCTGATCGATCACGCGCGGATCTCGATGACTTTTTATGGCGCGGCAGGGCCAGAGGCCCATAGCACACGCAGCAAAGCCAGCGCCCAGCATGACCAGATCATTGCCGCCATCGAGGCCCGTGATGCCAAGGCTGCTGCTGATCTTGCCGTGGCCCATTGGAACCTGTCACGCGACAGGATTGAACAATTTGTCATGCCAGCAGGGCTCGATATGGCCCTTGGCACCGCAGGGGGATGAAATGACACCGATTTTCCAGTTTGAGGGGATTTATACCCCGATTATCACGCCGTTGTCGCCTGACGGCAGCTTTAACCATGATGCTTTGGCCGATCAGGTCGAGCATCTGGTGGCAGCAGGCGTGCATGGCATCATCTCGGGCGGGTCGACCGGCGAAAACTACGCCCAGACTGTTGACGAACGACTTGCGCTTGCGACCTTCACCCGAGGCTGCCTCAAAGGCCGTTTGCCGTTTATCGTGGGTACCGGCACGATGCGCACACCGGATTCTATCGCTTTGGCCCGCGGCGCACGCGAGATGGGTGCGGATGCGATCCTGCTGGGCACGCCGCCCTATGCGGTTCCGACAGAACGGGAAAATGCCCTTAACGCCTTGGCCATCGACCGCGCGGCGGACTTGCCCATTATGCTGTACAACTATCCGGGGCGCATGGGCGTGAACATGGGCGAAGAATTCCTCGACCGTGTCGGCCGTTCCCGCAACATCTGCGCCATCAAGGAAAGCAGTGGCGACATCAACCGTGTGCATTTGCTGGCGCGGGATTACCCTCATATCCAGATGTCCTGCGGCATGGATGATCAAGCGTTGGAGTTCTTTGCATGGGGGGCACGTTCCTGGGTCTGTGCGGGATCCAATTTCCTGCCGCAAGAACACGTCGCCCTCTATCAAGCCTGCGCGGTCGAGGGCAATTTTGACAAAGGCCGCCGGATCATGTCCGCGATGATGCCGCTGATGCGTGTGCTCGAACAGGGCGGAAAGTTCGTGCAATGCGTCAAGCACGGGACGACCATGGCAGGGGTAGTTGCGGGCGGCATGATGCCGCCGCTCAAGGCGCTCAACAAAGACGATAAACGGCAATTGGAACAGGTGGTCAGCGTGCTGAAATCCACCGTCGCCGCCATTCAGGCAGAGGGGTAAGATCATGGGACTTTTGACAGCCGAGGAATACGCAAGCCTTGCCGCAGGGCTGGACCTGCCCACTGCCGCCTTTGTCGATGGCAGCTATCGCCCTGCCGCGTCCGGCAAGACATTCACCAGCGTCAATCCCGCCACAGGCGACACGCTGGCAGAAATCGCCGCTTGCGGGGCCGAAGACGTGGATTTCGCCGTCAGCAAAGCCCGCGAGGCGTTCGAGGACGGGCGCTGGTCGCGGGTGCATCCGTCAGACCGCAAGGACGTGTTGATCCGGTTTGCCAAACTGATCACCCGCAATGCCCGCGAACTGGCCGTCATGGAAAGCCTCGATAGCGGCAAGACCATCTACGACTGCGAAACAGTCGACATCCCAGAGGTCATCCATTGCATTAAGTGGCACGCGGAAGCGATTGATAAAATGTACGATTCTGTTGCGCCTGCCTCGGATGATCACATCGCAATGGTCGTGCGTGAACCCATCGGCGTGGTGGGCCTTGTGCTGCCGTGGAACTTCCCTCTGCTCATGCTGGCGTGGAAAATCGGCCCCGCTCTTGCGGCTGGTTGCTCGGTCATTGTGAAACCGGCAGAGGAAACCTCGCTTACAGCCTTGCGCGTGGCTGAACTCGCGTCCGAGGCGGGTCTGCCGCGCGGGGTGTTGAACGTCTTGCCCGGCGGCGGGGCCGAGGTGAGCGAACCTCTGGGGCGGCATATGGATGTCGACATGGTCAGCTTCACCGGCTCCACGGTCACGGGCAAA
>CALAIJ010000140.1 GCA_937923365.1 uncultured Sulfitobacter sp. | reverse complement strand
CCACCGCGCCCTTCGAACCGCTCGTTCTCGGCGGAACCCGCGAGGGTGTCGTTATCATTTCGGCTACCGCGGACCCATTCGATCCCAGTCAGGCCGTTTGCAAACGAAACGCCATTCCATATGCCGGTTGCTGAGCCCGCTGCGAGATCGACATCTACGGCCTCAACCCCGGAACGGTCATAGCGGATGCGGTCAAAGCCAGTGCCACCGTCAATGCTATCGGTTCCGCCGAAGCTGATGAAGGATTCGTCGGCGCTTGACCCTGTCATGACGTCGGCAAAGGTCGTGCCGTGTACTTCCCAGACGTTGCCATTGACGCTGTCGGTGTTCCCCAAACCGTCCTGAATGACGCCCGTGGCAAGGTTGGCGTTGATCGCCTCTACCGCCTCGTAATAGTTCAGGCGTACGGTGCCGCTGTTGACGTTGATCGTGTCGTCACCTTCTGTGGTGAAAATCTGGATCCACTGCTCACCATTCAACTTGTTGGTGATGTTGTAGATGTCATCTTCGTCACCGCCACGCAGGCCTGCGCCCCCGCCGATCATCCCTGCATCCAATGGATTGGCAAAGTCGATCAGCGTATCGACGCCAGCAAAAGTCTTGTCGATGGTCGAAACGTTCGTGATGCCATTGATGTTGAAGGTGATGACAAATGGAGCACCGGAATAATCCATCTCTACATAGGCATCGGTCGTGTTGGCATCACTAAAGATGTAGGTGTCACTGCCAAAGCTTGCTTCAAGCAGGTCACGGCCAAAGTTGTTGTCACCGGCGTTGATCGTATCATCACCGTTTCCGCCAAAGATCGTGTCACTGCCATCCAGACCTTCAAGATAGTTATCTTCGTTGTCACCGTAGATGGTGTCATCAAAGTTGGTGCCACGCACATCTTCAAAATTTGTAATGACATCCAGATTGCCAAAGCCATCGAATGCCATGTTCTCTTCAAGGTCGACCAGAACACCGCTTGTGCCGCCGTAGTTCACGTCGCGGTCATAACGCAGCAGATCGATGCCGCCGCCGCCATCCATGGTGTCATCACCCGCCAGGCCGCGCATGTGATTGCGCATGCTGTCGCCAACAAAATCGTCCGCGTATTGCGAGCCACGCAATGATTCAAATTGCCCGGTCATCGTTTCTACATTGCTGTAGGTGTCCTGAATCAAGCCTGTAGACAGGTTTACAATGGCGCCGTTGCCACCGGTCTCATTGGCAAAGCTAATCTGGTCGAAACCCGCCCCTGCAACATATGAATCCGCAAACTCCCCCAATTGCATATAGGAGCCACCTGCACCGGCAATCGCGGTATCACCAAGTGCAAAAAACGCGTCGTCGAAAACCGTTTCGCCGGAAACCGCTGTAGCATCGAACACAATATCAAAAGGTGCGAACAATGCATCGAAAGCGGTATCGTCGCCATTTTGTTGAAGAAGGATCGCGTTGACCAAATCAAGCAATTCAAGGCTGAAGCCGTCCATGATCGCAACGGCCGTAGTTCCGTCATCGAAATCAATGGAGGTAACGGTACCGCCTGTTGGCATGCCAAAAGCGTCGAATGTGAATCCCGTGCCCTTCAGCGTGGTCTGGATATTCGGCGAGCCTGCAACAACAAAGACAAGTTCGGTGCTGGACGAGGAAATGGGGACCGCACCGGCGAGATGCTGGTCGAACGTAACACCCGCAAATGAAGTGGCTGTAAATTGAGTGACTGTAATTGTTGGCATGGGATAAGTGCTCCAAGCGATTTCATTTTAAGTTGAATTGTATGCTTTCATTCATGTTATCAGAGTAAGGCCCACGATTGTAGATGCGAAACCTAGATTTTCCCACTAAATCAACGGGAGTACGGCTTCGGACTTTGGCGAATAACGCTTTGATAACGGAAGATTTATCTCAATTGGGTTCGGCAGTTTTTGAAAATTCTACTTGGGATTGAAGTCTTTTTGCGCGCTCTTTTGAGGTGCTGATATGTGCATGCTCCTTATAGGTCGCGAACGTCCGAACGCGGTCTTATTCAGCGGCATATCTGTCAAAAATTTAGTTGAAACCTTGGCGGAACGTGGTGCTCTATTCCGCTTGCCCCCTGTTGCAACAAAAAACGCCGCCCCCAAGGACGGCGTTGTTGTCGTGGATTAGAAAAAGCGCAGGGCCGATCGTCCGACGATAAGGTCATGGAACTACCATGCTCCGGAAGGCCAAGGACTTTCTGCCGTTGGTCTTCAAGAAATACCGTCGTTTGAGTTCTGGTGTTCCTGAGATCAGAAAGAGAACTCGTTACCACCGCCGCCGCCGTCGAAAGCAAAAACCTCCACGTCGAGCACGGCAGTAGACCCGCCTTCGATCTCATATGTGAACTGGGTATTGGCCGTTGCATCACCCGAGAGGTAGTCAAATTCACTATTGGCCGAGAAGTCGAGCGTGCCATCAGCGTTAACGACAAGCAGACCGCCGTTGCTACCGGCATATTGCGCTCCTGCGGCAAGCGCCTGACCGTTGACACCGGTAACGTCCCCGACATAGGCGGCGCCATCAGCAGTTGTGTCGTTCTCAAGCAGGCTGAAAACAAAATTGGCGAGCGGGTCTGACAAACCGAAATCACTGAAAGTCTCGTTGTTTGAAACTGTCATGGTGTTATCAACGGCGACGTTTGTCGGCGTGGGTGGCTCTGGGTTTTCGGGCTCTGACGTGCCGCTGATCTTGACGGAGCCATCGCGGCTGCCATCAATCTCGCCGACGGAGGTCAGGCGCACTGCGAAATCCTGATTGATCACATCGGCAAGCGACAATGCCGCGCCGTCAATGGTGGACAATGTGAAGGATGTGGACTGGATATCGTCTTCGCCGATGCCTTGGGAACCGAACTGTACACCAATGTCGAACTTGCCGTCTTCCTTGACGACTTCGCCATTCACATTGTTGTAGCCGTCGACCTTG
>CALAIJ010000139.1 GCA_937923365.1 uncultured Sulfitobacter sp. | reverse complement strand
CAGCTGGCGTTGCTGTTTGGCGGCGTGATCGACATGCTGGGCATCGCGAAATCCCGCTGGTTTGCCGCCGCCTTGCTGCTGGTCGTGGGCCTGTTCCAGTTCACCCGCACCAAGGAAATCTGCCACGGCGTGTGCCATTCCCCGATGATGTACTTTCTGGGGCACTGGCGCACGGGCTTTGGGGGCGGTCTGCGGATGGGCCTTGGTCTGGGCGTCTATTGCGTTGGCTGCTGCTGGGGCTTTATGGCCCTTGGCTTTGCGGGCGGGGTGATGAACCTTGCATGGATGGGGCTGGCGACATTCTTTATGGTGCTGGAAAAGCTGCCGCAAATCGGACATTACATTACAAAACCAGTGGGCTTTGCCTTGATCCTCGGCGCAGGTGTCGTGGCGGGCTGGCCCATGATAGCAGGAGGATAACAGATGCCACCCAAGAAGAAACCCGACGCGGATCGCCTGCCGATATCGCAGCGCATCGACCAGCGCATGCCCAATCCGGGCCGTCGCCAGATGGCTGCCACCGACTGGGCAATCAAGGGCGAGCTGTTTCTGAACTGCTCGTGCACTGTCTTTTGCCCCTGCGTTGTGAGCCTTGGCGCACATCCACCCACGGAAGGGCACTGCCACGCGTGGATGGCGATTGCCATCGACGACGGCCACTATGAGGGCGAAAGCCTTGCAGGCCTGAACGTGGGCCTTTTGGTCGACATCCCCGGCCGCATGGGCGAGGGCAACTGGAAAGTTGCCGCTTATGTGGACGAACGCGCCAGCGGCAAGGCCTACAACGGCATTCTGCAAATCTTCTCCGGTGCGGCGGGGGGCACGACGGGCCTTTTCACCATGCTGGTGTCCGAGATCATCGGTGCCGAACGCGCGCCCGTCGAGATCGTGCGCGAGGGCAACAAGCGTTCCATCAACATCGGGCGCAAGATTTCCGGCGAGATCGAGATGCTTGCAGGCAAAAGCCCAGAGCATCCGGTGATGGTTTCCAACTCCAAGTACTGGATGGGGCCTGACATCATCGCTGCTAAGGGGCTGCGCTCCAAGGTGCGTGACTATGGCCGTGTGTGGGATTTTGACGGCATGTCCGCCGAGATTTGCCCGATCGACTGGAAAGGCCCCAAGCCTTGATCACGCCTGCCTATGTCCGGACTATGGCACGCTATAATGCGTGGCAAAACAATCAGTTGATGGACACGGTTAAACTAATGGATCAAGCTGACCTGGACAAGGATCGCGGCGCGTTCTTTGGCTCTTTGCAAGGCACGCTGAGCCATCTGCTGTGGGGCGACCTGCTGTGGATGGCGCGCTTTGATCCGCGCAGTCCTGCCCCCAGCGAACCGCTGGACCGCAGCATGGGCAACTTCCCGACCAAGACCGAATGGGCCACCGAGCGGTTCTTGTGCGACGGACGTATGCGCATCTGGGCCGACGGCTTGCGCCAGATTGATCTGGCTGACGACCTGACCTGGGTGCTGAGCGGGACCACCACGCAACAGACCAGACCACTGACCTACTGCATCACGCATTTCTTTAACCACCAGACCCACCACCGTGGGCAGATCCACGCCATGCTCAGCGCTGCAGGGCAGCCGACGCCTGTCAGCGATCTGTCCTACCTGCCAGAGGATGCCTGAGATGGCCTTGATTTCCCCCTCACGCCGCCTGCGCCGCACCCCGTTCTCGGACGGGGTGGAGGCCGCGGGCGTCAAAGCCTACACCGTTTACAACCGCATGCTGTTGCCCACCGTCTTTGAAAGCGTTGAGGCAGATTATCACCACCTCAAGGAGGCCGTGCAGGTCTGGGACGTGGCGGTTGAGCGGCAGGTGGAACTGCGCGGCCCCGATGCCGCACGCCTGATGCAGATGCTGACCCCGCGCGATCTGCGCGGCATGCTGCCGGGGCGCTGCTTTTACGTGCCCATCGTCGATGAAACGGGCGGTATGCTCAACGATCCGGTGGCCGTCAAACTGGCCGAGGACCGCTGGTGGATTTCCATTGCCGACAGCGATTTATTGTTGTGGGTCAAGGGCATCGCCAATGGCTACCGGCTTGATGTGCTGGTCGATGAGCCTGACGTCAGCCCGCTGGCCGTACAAGGGCCCAAGGCGGATGACCTTATGGCGCGGGTCTTTGGGGATGCGGTACGCGAGGTCAAATTCTTCCGCTTTGGCATGTTCGAATTTCAGAACCGTCAGTTGGTGGTCGCACGCTCTGGCTATTCCAAACAGGGCGGGTTCGAGATCTACGTCGAGGGCAGTGATATCGCCATGCCCCTCTGGCATGCCTTGTTCGAGGCAGGGCGCGATCTGGATGTGCGCGCCGGATGCCCCAACGGGATCGAGCGGATCGAGGGGGGCTTGCTCAGCTACGGCAACGACATGACCGACGATAACACGCCCCATGAATGTGGGTTGGGCCGGTTTTGCGATACGCAGACCGCCATCGGGTGTATCGGGCGCGATGCCTTGTTGCGCGTGGCCAAGGAAGGGCCTGTCCAGCAGATCCGTGCGATCTCCATTCCCGGAAAGAAAGTGCCCGGATGTGACCGTGCATGGCCAGTGGTGTCGGAAAAAGGCAAGCGGGTCGGGCAGGTGACCTCCGCGGCCTGGTCGCCCCAGTTCGACACAAACGTCGCGATCGGCATGGTGCGCATGACCCACTGGGATCAGGATACGGCTTTGCGGGTAGAGACACCCGAAGGTCTGCGCGACGCCACCGTGCACGAGGAATTCTGGCGCTAGCGCCAGCAAAGAGTTCGGGACCCGGGCCAGCCCCGGACCCCGGGCTTTTCAACTATTTCGAAGTCAGGGGTCGGCCCCCAAAGGAGAGCAAAGATGTTTAACGCACTGGTTGTGAACAAGGACGATGAGGGCAAGACCTCGGCTGCGGTTGAGGAGCTGTCACTGGACCGGCTTCCCGAGGGCGATGTCACCGTCGCGGTCGAATACTCTACCGTCAACTACAAGGACGGTCTGTGCATCGGTCCCGGTGGCGGGCTGGTGCGGAACTACCCCCATGTGCCCGGCATTGACTTTGCAGGGACGGTCGAGGCTTCCGATGATGATCGCTACAAGCCCGGCGACAAGGTCGTGCTGACCGGCTGGCGCGTGGGCGAGGCGCATTGGGGCGGCTATTCCCAGAAAGCACGGGTCAAGGCCGACTGGCTGGTGCCGCTGCCCAAGGGGCTGGACACCCGCGCCGCGATGGCCGTGGGTACTGCCGGTTTCACCGCAATGCTGTCGGTCATGGCGCTGGAGGATCACGGGCTTAAGGGTGGGCCGGTTCTGGTGACAGGTGCTGCGGGCGGTGTGGGGTCCGTTGCCGTAGCGATCCTGTCCGCTTTGGGGCATGAGGTTGCAGGCGTCACAGGGCGACCTGAGACGGCCGATTACCTCACCTCTCTTGGGGCCACACAGATCGTCGCACGCGAGGAAATCAACGAGACGGTCAAGCGCCCCCTTGAGGGTGAGACCTGGGGCGGCTGTGTTGATGCAGTCGGTGGCGAGATGCTGGCCCGGGTCTTGGGACAGATGCAATACGGGGCCTCTGTCGCGGCAGTGGGCCTTGCAGGTGGCGCCAATCTGCCCGCCACGGTTATTCCCTTCCTGTTGCGCGGCGTGAACCTTCTGGGCATCGACAGTGTCATGCAGCCTTATGACAACCGTCTTCGCGCATGGGAGCGGATTGCCAAGGACCTGCCCATGGACAAGCTGGAGACGATGATCCAGCCGGCAACCCTGTCAGACTTGCCAGCCTTGGGCAAAGACATCCTGAAGGGCCAGGTCAAGGGCCGTGTCGTGGTTGACGTCAACGCATGATCGCGCGGGCGGTAGACGTCCCGCGTGACGCCCTGTTGCAGGCCTATGTCGGCAACGGGGCAACCTACACCGATTGCTTTGAAGTGATGTCGCCGGTGGCGGTCAGCTTGCCCGACTTCATCGATGCGTTCTACACCACATGGCTGTTCCGTCTGGAGCGGGCGGTGCTGGTACTGCCCTTGCGGCGCCGCGTCCGTGACGCGGAGGTGCGCGCGCTTGCGGGCGGTGCCGACCGCTTTGCCGTTTGGCGCGTGGAGGCACGCGAGGACGGCCAGATTCTGCTCTGCGATCAGGGTGGGCACACGCGGTCGTGGCTGGCGATATCTGCCAAAGATGGGGGGGTGACGCGGCTGTTGTTCGGCTCTGCCGTGGTGGCCGCAGAGGGTCAGGAACTGGGCCGTGGCATTCGGTTTGTCATGCCTTTGCACCGCTTTTATGCCCGCGCCCTGTTGCGCTTGGCCGAGCGTAAGTTACGCTATAGTTAAGCCCAGCCAAAGGAAGCCTTTTATGTCCGCATATGACGACCAGAACATCTTTGCCAAGATCCTGCGCGGCGAAATCCCCAGCTTCAAGGTTTATGAGGATGACGAGACGTTCTGTTTCATGGACATCATGCCGCGCTCTGACGGGCATTGTCTGGTGATCCCCAAAACGCCGTGCCGCAACCTGCTGGACGCAACACCTGCGCAACTGGCGGCCTGTATGACCACGGTGAACAAGGTGGCTAATGCCTGCATGAAGGCCTTTGACGCGGACGGGATCAGCCTGCAGCAGTTCTCCGAAGCGGCGGGCGGGCAGGAAGTGTTCCACCTGCATTTCCACATCCACCCGCGCCATGAGGGTGTGCCGATGCGGCCTGCAGGCACCATGGGCGACATGGACGTGATCAAGGCCCATGCCGCGGCAATTGCGGCCGCCCTTTAGGCAAACGCCCAACGTCCAACTTAGGCGCGTCGGGGGCGTCCATTGTTCGTGGCTGTGCTGGACAATAGCGAGTCGCTCAAGTCTGCGTTTATGGAACTACCGGTCTCAATTACACGAAACATGCAGGCGCTTAGGCTTTCCAAGCGACGTTTTCCGCGATTTGCCAGATGCCGCAAAATAGGTCGTTTACATCGCAAATGAGCGATTGGTCACCATTGCGTAAATGTCGCAAAAGATAGAAGAGCCGGAATCTCTCAATGAAGTGAACATGTTGCCTATGCCCTGAAAGCAGAGTCTGCGCCTGCGCCAGTTTTCTATTTGCGCATATAATTTGAGCGACTAGGATTTAGTTACAAAAATTAAACAGGGACATATGAAAAATGGCACTTCAACCTCCTCTATCTGATCTACCGATCAAGACGGCGGACGTGGGCTTTTACCGAGGCTTCAGCGTTAACGTCACCGTGATCAGTAAGGTCATTATCAGCGTACTTGTGGTCTGGTGTATCTTTTGGCCAACGCAAGCTGGCGGCGTTCTGGGCTCTTGGAACAGCGTAATCTTGGCGAATTTCGCGGCTTGGTACATCTGGGTCGTGGCCGCATTCGTGCTGGTCTGCCTTGGCCTGGCGCTTTGGCCTGCGGCCGGACGGCTCAACCTTGGTACAGAAGGTGAAAGGCCCGAATTCTCGAACTTCTCGTGGTTCTCCATGATGTTCGGCGCAGGCATTGGTGTTGGCATGCTGACCTTTGCGGTTGCCGAACCTGTGGCACACTTTGGATCAAACCCTGAGACCATTCAGGGCCTGACCACAGGTGGCACTGCGGACAATGTGCGTATGGCCTACAAGTGGTCCTTCCTGCATTGGGGTTTGGGCGCGTGGGCGTGTTACGCCATTGCAGGTTTGTCGCTGGCGTTCTTCAGCTACCGGCGCGGCTTGCCACTGACAATCCGTTCGGGCCTTACGCCGTTGTTCGGTAAGGCACTGTCTGGTCCTCTTGGCCATCTGATCGACATCGTCGCAGTTGTGGCGACCATCCTTGGTGTGGCCCAAACTCTGGGCTTTGGTGTTGAGCAATTCGTGGCTGGTCTTACACGGATCGGCTTTAGTGGCTTGGCCTATGCGCCTGATGCAGTGGATGCTGCTGGCGAAAGTCTTGCTGGCTCTGCTACGACATTGGGGATTATCGTTGCCTTGCTCGTGATCATGGGCGCATCGACATTGTCTGCGCTTTCGGGTGTTGGCAAAGGCATCAAATGGCTGTCGAACATCAATATGGTGCTATCGATTGTCCTCTTGGGCTTTTTCATCATCTTTGGTGCGACCTTCTTTGGCGCCTCAGCCTTCTTCATCGGTATCTGGGACTATTTGGTCGCACTGCCGTCTATGAGCTTTAACGTCTTCAAATCGGACGGAGTTGCGGATTCAGAAGCATTCAAGCTGGCGCAATGGCAGGGCTGGTGGCCTGTGTTCTACTGGGCATGGTGGATCGCCTTTGCACCTTTTGTTGGTCTGTTCCTTGCACGCATCTCGCGCGGGCGCACGATCCGCGAATTCGTGCTGGGTGCGATGATTGTGCCGTCCTTGATGTGCTTCGTCTGGTTCTCATGGGCCGGTGGTACTGCGATTGATCTGGAACTGAATGGTGGCGCAGATGGTGCGATCTTCGGTGTGGCCAACAGTGACAAGATCTTTGCCGTGACCAACTTCATTCTAGAGCCGATCAGCGAATGGTTGTCATGGGGCATGGCAGTAATGATCGTTGTCTTGCTGATGACCTTCCTTGTGACGTCGGCAGACTCCGCTGTTCTGATCGTGAACACGATCAATGCGGCTGGCGATGAAGGCCCCAAGGCGCGTCCCCACATTCTGTTTTGGGGCGCGGCGCTTGCGCTTGTTGTGGGTGGCCTGCTGATTTCTGGCGGCACAGGAGCGATCCAGACCGCAATGGTGATCGGAGCGCTTCCGTTCTCGATTGTCATGGCGTTGATGGCAATCGCATTGATCAAGGCGATCTTCAACGACGGGCGTCGTGAGGCCGCGGGTGTGACATCCGTTACGGCTGATGCGGCGGTAACACCCGCCGAATAATCGCTGGGCTAAAGCAAATCAAAAGGCTCCGGTGCTTGCGCATCGGGGCCTTTTTCGTGAGAGTGCGGCCATGACACTAGATACCGCATGGGTGCGTGCCCAATTCCCCGCTTTTGATGAACCAAGCCTGCAAGGTCAGGCCTTTTTCGAGAATGCCGGCGGGTCCTACACTGCCAAGCCCGTGATCGACCGGCTGCACCGCTTTTATACCCAGCGCAAAGTGCAGCCTTACGCGCCTTATGCCGCCAGCCGTTTGGGTGGCGAAGAGATGGACGAGGC
>CALAIJ010000138.1 GCA_937923365.1 uncultured Sulfitobacter sp. | reverse complement strand
CCCAGACCCGTCAGGCGGTTTGCGCCGTCCGATCCGTTGTTGTCCTCGTTGCCTTCCAGCACGTCGTCAAAGGCGGTGCCCACCAGACGTTCCATCGAGGTGATCGAAAAGAAGCCAAGGGAGGCGACGGTAAAGTCCGATGTGTCCGCCACGTTGCCGATGTTCTGGAATTCACCGGCCAGATCAAGCGAGACATTGATCGCCGCCGTGGTGGAACGGAAGTCCATCGTGTCAGTGTCGCCACCCCCCGAGAAACGCCCGCCACCGTCTGAGGTTGACTGGTTGATGCGCAGATAGTCGTTGCCCGCGCCCATAAAGGCGACCCCGACAAATACGTCACCCATGAACAGCTTTTCGTTGCCCGATCCGCCTGCAACGAAATCCACGTTGCCTGTGTAGGCATAGATGCGGTCATCCCCGTCGCCGGTCCAGATATATCCCGCGCCGCCGCTTCCCACGGTCACGTAGTCGACAAGGTCGGTTTGCGAACTGCCAGCGCTTGTCGTGATGGAGGTCACAAAGCCCGCGCCCGTTACAACACGATCGCTGCCAAATCCTGTCTGGACAGACCCCGCGCCGCCATCGCCCACAAACACGCGGTCATCGTCGTCGCCGGTTGTGACCGTCCGGACATAGCCGGTGCCCGTGGCGACATAGTCCTTATTGTCCCCTGTTTCGACGAAAGCAGTGAACTCAGCGCCCAAAGTGATCCGGTTGTCCCCGTCGCCTGCCTGAACGGTGCGGATCCTCCCGCCGTCTGTGACTGTGACCAGGTCCACACCTTCGTCACCAATGAAACTGCCGACATCACCGGTGCCCGATACATTCAGGAGGTTGTCACCGCTATCGGCATAGACCGCCTTCAGCCGCCCGCCGCTGATGTTGATCTCATCGTTTTCGTTGCCCATGCGCACCACGCCGATCCAGCCACCGCTTTGGTTGATGATGTTGTCGCCGCCGTTCAGGTCCGCGGCCTCCAGAATGGCACTGCCCGATACGTTCAGCGTATCCGCGTTGTTCCACGCGCCGATGGCCTGCGCCCGCGCGCTGTCGCTCAGGTCAAAGGTGTTGTCGCCCAGCCCCAGATGCGCGGTGTAGACACGGCCCGTTCCGGTCAGGTTCAGCACGTCATCGCCGCTGTAGGCCAATACGGTTCGGGCTACCTGCGCGCTGACATTCAGGGTGTCGTTGCCGTTGCCCAGAATGATCTGCGCGATGCCACCTGACGCGGTGACCACGTCATTCCCTTCGCCAAGCTCAACCGAACGCAGCGCTGCCGAGGCCGTCAACACGGTGGTGTCGGCAAAGGACTGCAGCACGTCGATCTCACCCGTCGAATTGGCGGTGATCGTGGCAAGTGACCCTTCGTTGATTTTCAAGGTGCGCAGGTCGCCGGTGCCTACGGTAATGTCGTGGGTGGTGCCGCTGAGGCTCATGTTCTGCACGGTGCCGCTGCCACCGACAAAGGTGTTGGTGCCCGTCTCTCCGAACCGGCCTGCACGGATGAAGTTCACCGAGCCGGAACCGGTCGTGATATTGTTGGTCCCCGCCTCCAGATCCAGCGTGCCGGCGCCACCGTCGCCAATATTGATGGTGGTCGTGTTCGTCTCGCCTGCACGCAGGCGCACCAGATGGGAATAGACATTCAGGGTGATGTCATAATCCGAATCGTCAAACGCCATCAGCGTCTCAACGCCCGTGTGCGTCAGGTTGATCGTATGCGTGCCTTCGTGGATGCGCAGCTGGCCAATATAACGCACAGGACCGCCCGCCGTGTCCGTGAAGTTAAAGACAAGGTCCTGCAAGGCGCTGCTGTTCACTTCGACCCCGTAGGCGAACCAGTCGCCCGTGGCTGACAGGTTCACCGTGGTCGTGCCCGCCGCGCCATCGTCATTTGCATAGCCTGCAATAAACGGTGGAAACCCGCTCCACGTGAAGGGATTGCCCAGCAGGTCCCCGTCAGTGATGCCGTCAAGCGTCAGGTTTTGTGTGATGTTCGCCATAGTATTGGTCCCCCAGGATTTGAAATACGCCGCTGTTTCGAAAAATTGGCCGCGGCATTGGTGCTTAATTGGGGGCAATTATTGGGGAAGGTTGGTGATCTGGCAAGGATCGACTGGATTTACAGCTCAAGTTTGAAATCGAAAAGGTCACGTTTATTCTTGGTAGACGCGCGTTGGTCGGCGTTTGAGTTTCGAGAGATGCGGGGGCTGTCTTGCATCTATCCTTCTCGTGACTTTCGCTGCGCGAAGGCACTGTCAGGACGACGCACTTTTGCTATGCAAAAGCGCTTGGTGGAGCATAGCGGGATCGAACCGCTGACCCAGCGTAGCCCCATGGGGGATGCGCGTTGGTCGGCGTTTGAGTTTTGAGAGATGCGGGGGCTGTCTTGCATCTGTCCTTCTCGTGACCTTCGCTGCGCGAAGGCACTGCCAGGACGTAGCGCTTTTGCTATGCAAAAGCGCTTGGTGGAGCATAGCGGGATCGAACCGCTGACCTCCTGCATGCCATGCAGGCGCTCTCCCAGCTGAGCTAATGCCCCATTGAACCAGAGGTTCGTAGGTAACCTATCAAGCCAAGCGGCTTAGGGTCGTGGCGCGTCACTAAGCGCCTTCGCTGGCGGGATCAAGAGAAAAATCCGCCCCGCCTGCAAGGATCAGTCGTCGTCCGTCTCTGTTGCGACATCTGCGATGTCTTCAAGCGGAACTGTATCATCATCATCGTCGTCGTCATCCAGCAGGCCATCGTCCAGCTCGACATCTACGTCGTCATCATCGTCCAGCACTTCGTCCTCAACGACCTCGGCCGCTTTGGCCTTGGTTGTGGCGGCATCTTCGGCGTCTGCTGCGATAACACGCGACTTGGAGGGATCAATCTCCAGAACTTCGCCGGTGTACGGGCTGACAATCGGATCTTTGTTCAGGTCGTAGAAACGCTTACCCGTGGTCGGGCACAAACGCTTGGTTCCCCATTCTTCGGCTGCCATGAAAGGTCCTCTTTAATGAAAGTGTGGCCTGAGTGGCCGATCAGCTAGATGATTCCGGCCAAGTGCCATATGAGATAGGCAGTGTCAAAGGCTTATGCCAGCAGTGAGCAGACTGATGAGTGACGTTTTCCTGGACGGTGACCCGCCGATCCCCCTGATTTTGCGCCGCTCCGGACGGGCAAAGCGCATATCCTTGCGCATCAGCCAGCTGGACGGGCGGGTCACATTGACCATGCCCACACGCCTGCCCGAGCGCGAGGCGATGGATTTCGCCCGCGAAAAGGAGACGTGGATTCGCAAGCATCTCGACGCACGCGGCTCTGAAGTTTCGGTGGTTCTTGGTGCGCAAATCCCGCTTGGGGGGCGGATGCTGACGCTGGTGCAGGGCACAGGCAGGCGGGTCGAGATCGGGGAGGAAACCATCGCCGTCCCCGGCAAGCCCGAGCGCGCAGGCAAACGTCTCGCGGCATACCTCAAAGAGGTTGCCCGCGACCGGCTGGCAGGGGCCTGCGATGATTACGCGGCCCTTTTGGGAAAACCCTACAACCGGATCAGCATCCGCGACACCCGCTCGCGCTGGGGGTCGTGTACGTCCGATGGCGGCCTGATGTTTTCGTGGCGGTTAATCATGACCCCGCCCGAGGTGCTGGACTATGTCGCCGCCCACGAGGTCGCGCATTTGGCAGAAATGAACCACTCCGCTGCCTTCTGGGCAGGGGTGGAGCGTATATACGGCCCCTACAAAGCCCCACGGTCATGGCTGCGCAAAAACGGCAGCGATCTGCACCGCTACCGGTTCGAGTGACCGCACTTTTCCGTGCAGCAGGTGCGTTGCTCTCCCGACAGGGAGGTCCGATAGGGCATCTTCAAAATAGCGCGGGAACGCAGGGACGAATGGTGCGGTCTGGTCAACCTGGCACCGCCCAAGTTGGAAGGCTGGCGGGACACAGAGGAGTCCAAATCCGTTGGCGACTGCGATCAGGGTGGAAGCACAGGGCAGACAGCAGGCCGATGGATCGCCCCTTTCAAGCGGGGCGTGCTGTGTAAGGTGCAGATCCTCTGCACCCTACGGTTTCAGACGGCAGAGCCGCTGTTGGGGTAGATAAACCCTTTGATCGGATAGACGCTGCCGAATGCGCCCGGGTTGCTTTCCAGCTTGACCGCTGACCAGTCGCCCGCTTTGGATACGTCAATCACGGTCATCTTGTGGCTGACGCGGTTGCGCTTCCAGTTGGCGTGATCCACGCGGATTTCGCGGTCAGAGACAATCTCGGACACCACAGCCACATGGCCGCGCGGGTTCTTTTTGGTCGCTTTCCAGGTCATCACGGCCCCAACGCGTGGGTCTTGGCCGCGGGCATACTTGCCTTCGGCCTGGCCCCACCAGGTATTGGCGTTGCCACGGATTTCCACGCCGCTGAGGTCGCGGGCGAAGGGCACGCACCAGACCCGCGTACCGCGCGCATGTTTGGTGGCCACTTCCCGCAGCGCAAGGGCGCGACGGTTCGGATCAATGTCCACATCTGCCAGCTTTGGCAGATCGGCGGTTGTCACAGGGGCAGAGCAGGCAGCGCCAAACAACAAGGCGGCACAAATAAATGGAATACCGATAATGGATCGAACACGACGCTGCATGGTTGGACTGCCCCTTTGGCTTTGATTGATCGTGGGAATGCCATGGATTCGGATTTCTGCATAGGATTTGCACAAAATCTGGCGGAAATCTGCTCATGCGCGGCTCAGCGCAGGGTGAACAGGCCTGTAGGGGCATAGACGACAGAGGCCAGCATGTAGACAGGAGTCCGCTTGATTGCAGCGGCATCGGGCCATCCGTGCCCGTCAGCCCGTCGGGCACCTCAACGGTAGCATCGCCCGCCAAGGCTACATTTGCCAAAACCTGAAACCCGCGCTTGACCAAAGGCAGGTTTGTGATCACAAACCGGCATGATCTTGAACACACGCCCCGCCGATCCCGGCATGCCCGCCCATGACCATGTGTACCGTCATCTGCGCAGCCGCGTGATGCATGGCGATCTGCCCCCAGGTCAGGCGCTGACGCTGCGGGGGATCGGGCGCGAATACGAAGTATCCATGACGCCTGCACGCGAGGCGGTGCGCCGCCTTGTCGCCGAGGGCGCGTTTACCATGTCTGCATCGGGTCGCGTCTCCACCCCCGAGCTAAGCAACGAGCGGATCGAGGAGCTTGCCGCCTTGCGCGCATTGATCGAGGTCGAACTGGCCAGCCGCGCGTTGCCACGTGCGCATCTCGCTCTGATCGAGCGGTTGCAGACCATCAACAATGCGGTCGGCGAGGCGGTCACGCAGCGCAATGCCGTCAGCTATATCCGCGCCAATCTCGAGTTTCACCGCACGCTTTATCTGCGCGCGCAGGCCCCCGCCATGCTGGCTATGGCCGAAACGGTCTGGTTGCAGATGGGTCCCACCATGCGCGCGCTTTACGGGCGGCTGCGCCGCACCGAGCCGCCGCAGTTCCACCGCCTGATCATTGCCGCTTTGCGCGCGGGCGACGAGCCGGGGTTGCGGCTGGCGGTGCGGTCAGACGTCACGCAAGGTTTGCGTATGCTGGCCGGCTGATGGCAGCACCCAACGGCCCATCGAGGGCCGTCGGGCGCTTTGAGAGGCTCTGCCTCTCAAACTCTCCGGGAAGAGTTATGGCCAGAAAAAGAAGGCGACGGTGTCGGGTTGACCGGTTTGTCCAGACCCTGTTAGGTGGGGGCATGATGAACCTGCACACAAACGCACGTTATTATCGCCGCTGACAGTTGCGGCGCCTTTTCCTATTAATATGAAACATGTGCCGCCTTGATGCGGTATTTTGTGTTGGGGCGGTTCTTGCGAGGACCCATCCTGATGTTAAACATACGCCCTATCCAAAAGCCCGATATCGCGGCTGTATTGAAGATGATCCATGCGCTTGCGGCCCATCACGGGGATCAAGCCACCCTTACCCACGCCAGTCTTGAACGGCTCACCTTTGGCGCGCAGCCATGGGTGTGGTTGCAGGTGGCCGAGCAGGCTGCCGTGTTGGTAGGCTATGCCGCACTCTGCCCCAAGATCCAGCTTGTCTATGCGCGCAAAGGGATCGACATGCAGCACCTCTTTGTAGTGCCTAAGCTGCGGGGGCAGGGGATAGGGCGCGCGTTGATTGCCGCCTGTGAGGCCTATGCCCGCGTACAGCAGGCGCAGGTGATGACCGTCGGCACACATCCTGACAACACCACAGCAGGAGATGTCTACCGCGCCGTGGGGTTCGAGGGTATCCCCAGCCCCGGTCCGCGCTTTGCCAAAGGGCTTTAGGCGCGCCGCAATCACCTTGGTTTTTTCATGGGGCCGCCGTTTGCATGCCCAAGTTCCGGTGCACGCCAAAGATGCTGACACAGGAGCTGTTCCATGACCAACCTCACCTTTGCAGATGTCCGCTATCGATTGATCACGCTGCGCCGCATTACTGCTTTGGGCATTTTGCTCATTGCTTTTGGCGTCTGGCTTGCGCAGGTGATTTCGGGCGGGGGCGCGTTTGGTGCGCTGTGGCCCGGTGTGCTGGTGGTAAGCGTGGCACTGCTGGTCTTGCATAATGTTATCTATCCGGCGGGCTGGCTTGAGGCCTTGGGGATACCGCTGGCCGCTGTCCTCAGCATGGCCGTTTACGGCGCGATGAGCGTGACCTATGCCGCAGCACAACCGGTCATGATCTTTGTTGCAGGGCTTTTGTTCGCGGTCGCGGTGCTGGTTTTTGTTGCCATGATTGCAGCGCTGCACGGCAAGATTGTGATTGGTGAAATACGCAATAACGTCAAAGTTCACATGGATGTGTCAGCCCGTGCCTATGCGGAATGGGCGTTCGAACGCCCGGGCGAAACCCATGGCAGCCGGCGCACTGGCGCGATTGGCGCCGATGGGCTTATCCCCGTTTGGTACGATTTTCGGGGCCCAAGCGAAGAGAACAGCTTTGATGCGCAGGCGCCTCTTGCCCCGATCAACCGCACGCCCGATGCCTACTTGCGCATTCTTGAGCGCAGCGAGACGCACCAGATCCTTCAAACTGTGATGCCCGGGGTGGATGCCAAAGGGAATCCGAAAATGTCGATGACCTATACGACCATTACCCCCACAGGTCCTGCCAGTTGTCTGGTCACAGAGCGCGAAGTGCACAATCTATATGATGCCGTGACCTATGCGACGGCCTGGCTGCGGGACGGCAAACGCGACTACTACCGCGATGCCAGCGATCTGATCCAAGGCCGCCCGACACCTGCAATCAGACGTCTGCCCCAAGATACCCTGCTCGCGGCTGTTGCGCGTCACTTTGGGACACATGAACTGTCGGTTTAGGCGGCAAGGCCCTTGCTGCCCATATCAAGGTATTTGCCGCGACGGTCCGTGATCAGGGTCTTGCGGTCTTTGCCTTCGAGTTCGCCCATCATCGCGCCAATCGCCGCACGCACAGCGGCAATTGCGTCAACGGCATTGCGGTGGGCACCGCCCTTGGGCTCTGGAATAATGCGGTCGATGACGCCCAGTTGCATCAGTTCGCCGGCGGTCAGGCGCATGGCCTCGGCCGCCTCGCGCATCTTTTCGGAATCTTTCCACAGGATCGACGCGCAGCCTTCGGGGGTGATCACGGAATAGACCGAGTGCTCCAGCATCGCCACGCGGTTCGCGGTCGCAAAGGCCACCGCCCCGCCTGAGCCGCCTTCGCCGATGATGACGCTGATCAAGGGTACGCCGATTTGCAGGCATTTCTCGGTTGAGCGCGCAATCGCCTCTGACTGGCCGCGTTCTTCGGCACCTTTGCCGGGGTAGGCGCCGGGCGTGTCGACCAATGTGATAACGGGCAGATCAAACTTGTCCGCCAGTGCCATCAGCCGCACTGCTTTGCGGTAGCCTTCGGGGCGGGCCATGCCAAAATTACGCTCGATGCGGGATTTGGTGTCGTTGCCCTTTTCGTGGCCGATCACCACGACGGGTTTGTCATCGAAACGCGCAAGGCCTCCCATAACGGCCAGATCGTCCGCAAAATTACGGTCGCCTGCCAGCGGCATATAGTCGGTGAACAGCGCTTCGATGTAGTCCTTGCAATGGGGCCGCTCGGGGTGGCGCGCCACCTGACATTTGCGCCAAGGCGTCAGGGATGTGTAAAGCTCGTCCAGCATTTTGGCCGCTTTTTCATCCAATGCGCGGGCTTCGTCCTCAACATCGGTCTCTTCGTTCTGGCGGGCAAGGGCGCGCAGTTCTTCTGCCTTGCCTTCGATCTCGGCCAGAGGTTTTTCGAAATCCATATACTGGGTCATCGGGCGCTCCCTATCTTTGGTGATGGATATATGGCGGTCTGCGGCGTGGTTTGCAATGTATGTGGAACGCGGTAGCCTGCTGTGGAAAAGGGGAGCGTTATGAAACATCTGGCGTATGTGGCCGTCTGTATCATGGTCTTGCCGTTGGCGGGCGCCACTGAAACGATCAAATTTGGCAACAACAGCAGCGAATGGGCCCATGATGGCGAATGCGATGACCGCAGGTTTCGCGGCTCTGCCATGGCCGAAGGTCTTGACCGCGATGACATCGGCAAAGACGCCAGCGACTGCCGCAAAGGAGTGGATGCGGGCAAGCTGACGGTTTGGGATTTCGCTAAGGCCAAGGCGGCCACGCAGTGCAGCCGGATCGACTTTGGCGATGACAAGTCCGACTATCCCAATGACGGCCTATGCGACGACTACCGCTTTGACGGGCCGGGTGCGGATTATGTCATCATGCGCGAGGATATCGGTCATGACGCAACCGATTGCCGGCGCTTGTGTGATCTTGGGCAGATTGCCTTGCGGGACTACTAGGCCTGCAACACGGGATAGAGCGAGGCAATCAGCAACAAAGCCATCGTCCAGTTAAACGCCCGCAGGCGCGCAGGATTGGTCAGGAATCGCGCCATTTGCTGGCCCAGCACCGTCCAGATCGAGACCGAAGGCAGGTTCACGGCGGCAAAGACGATGCACGCAACAGCCAGTAGCGCACCGTTGCCTTGGCCCACGTATACTGTGTTGGCGGTCAACGCCATCGCCCATGCC
>CALAIJ010000137.1 GCA_937923365.1 uncultured Sulfitobacter sp. | reverse complement strand
TCAGAATTGGCTGATCAATATTCCAAGGTGGGAGAATTACTATGGGCAAGCGTGACGAATGGATCGCAAAATATGCAGACGATCTGAAGAACAAGTGTGGCATGACGCCAGACATGGATCTGCTGACAAAGGTCACAATCGGTTGCGGTCCAGCAATCTATAATGCAGACGCATCAACCGTTGCCGGCAGCCAGCCGTCCGAGCTGGAAACCGTCAAGAACAACTTCCTCATGAAAAAGCTCGGCCTGCCTGACAGCCCCGACCTGATGGCCGCCATCGACAAGGCGATCGAAACCTATGGCAAGTCAGAGCGCAACAAGTACCGCGCCGTCATCTACTACATGCTGACAAAGCACTTTGGCAAAGAGTCCGTCTACGGCTGATAGGCCGCGCTTCAGATTTTTCGCGAACGCCCGCTGTAACACGCGGGCGTTTTGCTTTTGAGGGGCTTTTGAAACACTCGGTGTTTGCCCCGCCAATCAATTGTCTGCTAGCGGTTGCCGCCTGCCCGCAAGGGCCAGAGTTACGTGTGTGGGCCTACGGGAGCATACGGGGGAAAAGGGGTTCCGGCTTTTGCGCCAGAGCCCCTTTTTACACGTCAGACCAACCCCTCAAAAGAGGCAAAGCACCAGACCCATCAGCGCACAGCCAAAGGTCGCATAACCGCCGTCAATCAGCGTGAGCTTGAACGGTCGCCCGCCATAGCCATTGTTGATCATGATCCACGGGCTGATAAAGAACAGGCCAATGCCAAGGCCAGATGTCAGCCCCTTCATCGGTGTGTCGATCCCCGACAACGCAAAGGTGTGCCGCATCATCCCTGCCACCAGCAGCATCGCAACTCCTGCCATCACATAGGGCAGGGGGCCGTCATTCTCGGGCCGCCCGTTTTCATCTGCCTTGATCCCGGCCGCTGCCATCCAGGGTGCCGAAAGCGTCATGTACCAAAGCGCGCCAAATCCAAATCCGGCCACCGCGGCCACAAGCACAGCAAGATATCCCATATGTTCCTCCATCTGTTGTTGGGCCAGTATGACGCGGATCATGCTTGATTTCTACGGGTCGGTTTTGCCCAGTGCGCAGATGATCTGCCACTCCGTCTCGGTCACCGGTTGCACCGACAAGCGGGAGTTTTTGACCAGTATCATATCCGCAAGGCGGTCTTCGGCTTTGATGTCGTCCAAGGTCACAGGACGGGTAAAGGGACGCACCGCTTTGATGTCCACGCATTCCCAGCGGGCATCATCTGTGGTGCTGTCCGGGTGTGCCTCTGCGCAGATCTCGACAATGCCGACCACGGCCTTCTCTTTCTGGGAGTGGTAGAAAAAGCCCAGATCGCCCACCTTCATCTCGCGCATGAAATTGCGGGCCTGATAGTTGCGCACGCCGTCCCATTCCTCGCCCGCGTCGCCTTTGGCGGTCTGATCGTCCCAACCCCACGTGCTAGGTTCCGATTTGAAAAGCCAGAACGCCATCAGCCGATCACCCGCTTCCACTGTGTCAGAGACACATTTGCGAACAATCCCGCCTGCGCATAGGGGTCGTTCGCTGCGAAAGCGTTAGCCTTTGTCATATCCTCCACATCAAGAATGATGAGCGAGCCGATCATATCGCCCGCCTCGTTCAGGAGCGGCCCGGCTTGCGAGACGATTGCGGCATGGGTGCTCAAGTACTCCAGATGCGCAGGCCGGTTTTCTGCGCGGATAGCGCCAGCGTCAGGTTTGTCGTGGGCGGTCAGGGCTACAAGCATTTCATTCCTCCTTCAGGGGTCGGTTCAGCAGGTCTTTCATTGCGTCGGGCACGGCCATTGTGCCGTCCAGCAAAGCGGTCACAATGGCCGTGATCGGCATATCCAGCCCGCGTGATTGTGCCAAGGCGTGGACAGCGCGGGCGGTCGCCGCCCCTTCTACCGTCGTGCCTGCGTCAAAGTCGGTTCCAGCCCCCAGCGACAAGCCCAATCGGTAATTGCGCGATTGCTCCGACGTGCAGGTCAGCGTCAGATCACCAAAACCTGAAAGACCCGAAAGTGTCGTCGGGTCTGCTTGCATGTCCGCCGCAAGACGCTGCATTTCCGCGTATCCGCGTGTCATCAAGGCCGCGCGTGCGCTTTCGCCCAGACCCGCGCCAATGGCAGTGCCACACGCGATGGCCATCACGTTCTTTAGCGCGCCACCCAGTTCGGCACCCACGGTATCTGCTGTGCGGTACAAGCGCAGGTTTGGTGTTGAAAGGGCCTGCTGTAGCGTCGCACCTGCTGCCTCATCGGGGCAGGCCAGTGTCAGCGCCGTTGGCAGCCCCTTGGCGATATCTACCGCAAAGCTGGGGCCGGTCAGGATCGCAGGGATTGCATCCGGTACCGTGTCACGGATCACGGTGACAGGCCCGACGCCGTGGGATAGCTCAATGCCTTTGCAGCAAGCGACAAGATGTTTGCCCGCAAGGATCGCGGTGTTGTCCGTCAATAAGCTGCGCAACTTTTGCATTGGTACGACCAGCAGGAGGATATCAGCCGCAGCAGCGCGTTCCAGATCGCCCGTCACGCTTAGGGCATCCGGCAAGGGGCAACCGGGCAGGCGCGCGGTGTTTTCGCGGCGGGCGTCCATGTCCCCCGGCGTACGGGCCCAAAGGGTCACAGGCCCCTTGCGCGCAAGTGATATCGCCAGAGCGGTGCCAAAAGCACCTGCGCCCAAGACGGAGATACTCATGCCTTCGCCCCCTTCTTGCCACTGCCCAACATGGGTTGCGCGGTGCTGTCCAGTGGCCAACGCGGGCGGGCGGAAAGAGTCATGTCGTCTGGCCCGCGCACGTCCATTTGCTCTGCCGCTGCATAGGCGATCATCGCTGCGTTATCGGTGCAAAGCGCCAGTGGTGGTGCCACGAATGCAGCTTCGTTCTGGTTTGATATCGTCTCTAACGCGGCGCGAATGGCCTTGTTTGCCGCAACCCCGCCCGCCACGCAAAGCGTGCGATCCGCGCCTTTCGGATAGAGCGCAAAGGCGCGTGCGGTCTTGAACGCAAGCACATCCACCACAGCCACCTGAAAGCTCGCGGCCAGATCAAACTGGTCCTGACGGGTGAGCCCGCCCGACGCGGCAATCAGCGCATCGCGGGTGCGCAGCACGGCTGTCTTAAGGCCCGAAAAGGACATGTCACAGCCCGGACGGTCCAGCAAAGGACGCGGAAATTTAAAGCGTTCCGGATCACCGGAAAGAGCGGCAGTCTCGATCGCAGGACCGCCGGGCTGGGACAGACCGATCAGGCGCGCGATCTTATCAAAAGCTTCGCCGGGCGCGTCGTCCATCGTACCCCCCAGACGTATGAAATCGTCGGGGCCTTGGACCATCAGGAACTGGCAATGCCCGCCAGAGACCAGCAGCATCAGATAGGGATAGGGCACGCCATCGGTCAGGCGCGGGGTCAGCGCGTGCCCCGCCAGATGGTTCACACCATACAGCGGAATGCCTGTCGCTGCTGACAATCCCTTGGCACACATCACGCCCGACACCACACCACCGATCAGCCCCGGACCTGCGGTAACAGCGATGGCATTCATGTCAGAAAGCGCCATTTCGGCCTGTGTCAGAGCCTGTTTTACGCAGATGTCCAGCTTTTCGGCATGGGCACGTGCCGCGATCTCGGGGACGACACCGCCGAAGGCCGCGTGCAGTTCGGTCTGGCCCGCGATCACGTTGGAAAGGATTTCTGCAGGCCCATCTTCGGTCACACGCACCACGGCGGCAGCTGTGTCATCACAACTGCTTTCCAAACCGAGGATCAGGCGGGGTGAGGGCATGTGCTGTTTTCTCTGGCCGTTGCAAGGGTGCTGCATGGCAGGTAACACCACAGGGCTGTTCAAACAATGGGAGGGTATCTGCACCATGGGGGAAACCCTTACCCAGACGCTGGTCATGACGCGGCCCCGTGCTGCGGCAGAGCGGTTTGTGGCAGGCCTGTCGCCGGAGGTGCTGGCGGGTGTGAAGGTGCTTTATTCGCCTTTGGTCGAGATTGAGCCGACCGGCACTGCGGTTGATCTGGCGCAATTTGCAGGTGCGATCTTTACTTCGGCCAATGGGGTCGCCCACGGGCCGGACGGGGGCGGGCGCCCCGCCTATTGCGTCGGCCAAAGAACAGCCACTCAGGCGGGTGCACGCAGCTGGAATGTCGTGCTGGTCGCACAGAACGCACAAGATCTGATCGCACAGATGGCGCGGCACCCCGCAAAGGGCCCGTTGGTGCATCTATGCGGCGCGCACCGTCGGGGCGATATCGCCGGGCATCTGGCGGACCATGGCACGCGGGTGCAAGAGCAGATCATCTACCGCCAACCTTTGCAGCCGCTGACCGCAGGCGCGGCAAAAGCGATCGCAGGGGAAGTGCGTGTAATCCTTCCCCTTTTCTCGCCTCGGACAGCTGCGCATCTTGCCACGCAACTTGGGGCTGCGAATTCCGCAGTCGTTTGCGCCATGAGTGAGGCGGTTGCAGACGCACTGGGGAACGAAAATGAGTTCGAATACGTTTGGATTGCACCAACGCCAACCGGTGACGCAATGGCGCGGGGCGTTGAAATGTGGCTCAGACGGGACAGGTTGTCTTGAGAGCAGTGGTGTTGGCGGGTAAGGTTGCTCGGTCAATCTGGTGCATGACCAGAATCGAAAAGGGTGTGTGACGTGGCAAAATCGAAGAAACCGGTAGCGCGGAGTAAGAAACCTGCGGCGTCCAAATCGGCGGCTGAAGCCAAAGACGTGACCAGTGCGGCTAGCAAAGCCGGTGAAACAGCAGCGTCCAAGGCAGATGCAGCCGCGTCCGGCAGCGCCAAAGCCATCAAGACATCCAAAGATGCCGCGTCCGATGCGACTGTGGCGGCAAAAGAATCAGCCAAGCCAGATGCAACAGCAAAGACTGATCCCAAGCCCGCGCCAGAGACATCGAAACCCGCTTCGGTGACAGATAGCGACAGCAAGGGCGCCTCCTCCAAAGGGACGACAGCCGAAAGTGCTGCCCCCGCCAAAACGTCCAGTGCAGCTGTGCCTGCCGCTCCGCTGCCTGTGGCCGTTCCAGAGGAAAAGCCGCGCAGTATTTTCCTGCCGTTGGTTCTGGGCGGGATCGTGGCAGGTGGTATTGGCTTTGCCCTGTCCGAATATGATGTGCTGGGCACGCGTGGTGCGGATACGGCGGTTGATGACAAGATCAGCGGTCTTGTCGCCATGATGGAAGCGCAGGAAAACCGCATCGAAGCGATTGAAGAGGCCGAGCCTGCGACGCCCCAGATCGACATACCTGACCTTGCCCCCGTTACCGCCCAGATCGAAGAGGTCGCCGCACAACTGGAGGGGATCGAGACCCGCCTGACCGCTGTTGAAAAACAACCCATGTCTGAAGGCACTTCACAGGTTGCTATCGAGGCTTACGAGCGTGAACTGGCCGCCTTGCAAGCCTCTGCCGCCGCCCAGCGCGCCGAGATCGAAGGGCTGATCGACAACGCGCTGAACGTTAAGGAAGCGACTGCTGACGCCGCACGCACTGCCAATGTGCAGGCCGCCCTGACCAAAGTGACCGCCGCGATTGGCACAGGCCAACCCTTTGCCGATGCGCTGGGTGAACTGGGCGAAAACGGTGTGACCGACCTGCCCGCCGGTCTGAGCGATGTCGCCGAAAGTGGCGTTGTCACGCTGAGCAATCTGCAAACCCGTTTCCCCGACAGCGCCCGCGCCTCTCTGAGTGCGGCACGTGCCAGCGGGGCCGGTGGCGAAGAAGAAGCAGGCCTTGGTGGTTTCCTCAAGCGGCAATTGGGCGCGCGTTCCGTGGCACCCAAAGAAGGGTCCGACCCCGACGCTGTCCTTTCCCGCGCAGAAGCGGCCGTGCGCGACGGCCAGCTGGATACTGCACTTACCGAAATTGATGGGCTGCCCGATGCAGCGAAAACCGCGATGCAGGATTGGCTTGATGATGCACGTGCACGTCAGGCGGCCGCGGCCGCAGCGGCGGATCTGTCAAACAGCCTCACGGCCAATTAAGGAACACCAGTTATGTTGTGGTCATTGATCAAGATCGTTTTGTTTGTCTGTGTCGTTGCAGCCCTCGCCTGGGGTGCCGGGTTCCTGTTGGAAAGCAGTGGTGGATTGCAGATCACCGCCATGGGGCAGGAGTTCAACCTGAGCCCGCTGATGTCCGTGATTGCCATCGTTTTGCTGGTATTGGCCGTTTGGCTGCTGCTCAAGATCATGGGCATTCTGGTCGCGGTCTGGAAGTTCCTCAATGGCGATGAAACAGCGATGTCGCGTTACTTTGACCGCAACCGCGAGCGTAAGGGGTACGATGCCCTGTCCGAAGGTATGATGGCGCTTGCCAGTGGGGAAGGCGGCAAGGCGCTGGCCAATGCCGAGAAGGCCTCGCGCTATCTGGAGAAGCCCGCGCTGACCAACCTGCTGACTGCCCAAGCCGCAGAAATGGCAGGCGATACCCGCAAGGCCGAAGAGACGTACCGCAAGCTTGTCGAAGACGAGAGCACACGCTTTGTCGGCGTGCGCGGCATCATGAAGCAAAAGCTGCTGGCCGGTGACACAGACACCGCGCTTAAGTTGGCCGAGAAGGCGTTCGCGCTCAAGCCCAAGCACACCGAGACAGGCGATACCCTGTTGCAGTTGCAGGCCGAAAACGAAGACTGGAAAGGTGCCCGCGAGACGCTGGGGACCAAGCTCAAGCACGGTGATCTGCCGCGTGATGTACACAAACGCCGTGATGCCGTGCTGGCGTTGTCAGAGGCCAAAGAGATCATCGCAGACGGCAACAGCATCGAAGCGCGCGAAGCCGCCATCGAGGCCAACCGCCTGTCCCCCGATCTGGTCCCTGCCGCCGTCATGGCCGCGCAAAGCTATGTTGCACAGGAAAAGCCGCGCTATGCCGCGCGCGTGCTTGCCAAAGCATGGGGCATCGCGCCGCATCCCAACCTTGCCGCCGCCTTTGCCGCGATCCAGCCTGATGAGGACCCCAAGGCCCGCATCAAACGTTTCCGCGCATTGACCAAGCAGATGGGCGCGCACCCCGAGACCAAGATGCTGCTGGCCGAACTACATATTGCCAATGAAGATTTCCCCGAAGCGCGCCGTGCGCTGGGCGATCTGGTAGAGACGGCCCCCGATGCGCGCTCCGTCACGTTGATGGCCGCGATCGAACGCGGGCAGGGCGCATCTGATACCGTCGTAAAAGGTTGGCTGGCGCGGGCGCTGTCCGTGCCCCGTGGACCGCAATGGATTTGCGACAATTGCCAGAACATCCATGCCGAATGGCAGCCCACATGTGGCAATTGCAAAAGCCTTGATACGCTCACATGGAAAACCCCGCCGCTGTCCGAGGTCGCCATGCCGGGTGGTGTCGAAATGCTGCCCTTGATTGTGGGTGCCATCGAGGACAACTCCGGCGCTGACGCAGAGCCCGTTACCGAGGCCGAAGAGGTCGTCGAAGCCGAAGTCGTCGCAGAGACCACAGCAGAGGCTGCAGTGGAAAAAGCTGACGACAGCAAGTAAGCCTTTACCCCGCACCTGTAGTATTCTTGCAGGAGCGGGGTGTTTGTGGCACCTACGTTGGGCAAACGAGAAGGCGTCATTCCATGAAAATTGCGATTGCCGGTCTGGGCTATGTTGGCATGTCCAACGCGGTGCTGCTTGCCGTGCACAACGATGTGGTTGCTGTGGACTTGGACGCGGATCGCGTCGCACAGGTCAATGCGCGCACCAGCCCTGTGGGCGATTCACTGCTGGATAAGTGGCTTGCGGAAAAGGACCTGTCCCTGCGCGCCACGACCGATCCGCAAGAGGCCTACAAAGACGCGGACTTTGTCGTGGTTGCCACGCCCACAGATTATTCCCCACAGGAGGATTTCTTTGACACCTCAAGCGTTGAGACGGTCATCAAACAGGTAATCGCCCTTAATCCCGATGCGGTGCTGATCGTTAAATCCACGATCCCCGTCGGCTTTGTCCAGCGTATGCGCACCGAAACGGGGCACGCCAAGATCTACTTCAGCCCTGAGTTTCTGCGCGAAGGTCAGGCGCTTTACGACAACCTGCATCCCTCAAGGATTGTTGTCGGCGGACAGGACGCGCCTGCCCGCGCCTTTGCCGATCTGTTGGTGCAAGGCGCGGCGCGCAAGGACATGCCGGTCCTGTTCACCGATGCGTCCGAGGCCGAAGCGATCAAACTGTTCGCCAATACCTACCTTGCAATGCGCGTCGCCTTCTTTAACGAACTGGATACCTATGCGCTTAGCCAAGGCATGGACACGCGTCAGATGATCGAAGGGGTCAGCTACGATCCCCGCATCGGCACCGGCTATAATAATCCGTCCTTCGGGTACGGCGGCTATTGTCTGCCCAAGGACAGCAAGCAACTGCGTGCCAATTACGAGGATATCCCGCAAAGCATGATCTCCTCCATTGTTGAGGCGAACCGGACCCGCAAGAAATTCATCTCCAAGCGCATCCTTGCCATGAACCCCAAGCGGGTCGGCATCTACCGGCTGGTCATGAAAACAGGGTCGGATAACTTCCGGCACTCGTCGATCCAAGGTGTCATGCGACGTCTCAACGAAGGCGGTGCCGATATCATGGTCTACGAACCTGCAATGCAGGAAGACACCTATTTCGGCGCACCGGTAGAGCGTGATCTGGCCACCTTCAAAGCCAGCTGCGACGTGATCGTTGCCAACCGCAACCATGAAGATCTGGCCGACGTTGCGGACAAGGTCTTTACGCGCGACATCTTTGGTAACGAGTAACGACTGACTTCCCAAGCCAAGCGAATCGCGTAGAGTGATCCGCAGGGGGAACGTCATGTCCAATCAGATGAACGGGGCTGATGCAGTCATCCGCATGCTGGATGCGCATAAGGTCAAACATGTGTTTGGACTGTGCGGCGATACGTCCCTTCCGCTTTACGATTCCATGCGCGGGCTGGACCATGGCATTTCCCATGTGTTGACCCGCGATGAACGCTCTGCCGCGTATATGGCGGACGCCTATTCCCGCGTGACCGGTACGCCCGGTGTCTGTGAAGGCCCCTCTGGCGGGGGGGCCACCTATATCTTGCCCGGTCTTATCGAAGCGTCCGAGAGTTCCTATGCCGTGCTGGGGATCACCACCGATATTTCGGTCGGGACTTATGGGAAATACCCTCTGACCGAAGTCGACCAAGAGGCCCTCATGGCCCCTGTCACCAAGTGGAACACGGTCATCAAAAAGGCAGATCACATCCCGCGGATGATCCGTGCGGCGTTTCGGGCCATGACCACAGGGCGATCCGGTGCCGCGCATTTGGGGCTGCCCTATGACATTCAATATGATGATGTGGACCCAGCCGATATCTGGGCAGATCCCAAACTGACAAGCTATCCCGCGTACCGCGCAGCGCCAGAACCCGGCGCGGCAGAGGCGGCAGTGGATGTCATCCTGTCCGCCAAGCGGCCCATCATCGTTTGCGGTGGCGGTGTTGTGATCGCCGGCGCGATGGAGGCGCTTGACCGTCTTGCCACGCGCCTTGATATCCCTGTGGCCACGTCGATCTCCGGTCAAGGGTCACTGGCCGAGACGCACCCGAACGCGGTTGGCGTTGTCGGCTCCAACGGGGGCACCGACCATACGTGGGAAGCGATGGAAGGCGCCGATCTGGTGATCTTTATGGGATGCCGCGCAGGCTCTACCACAACCGCGCGGTGGGAGGCCCCCAAACCCGGCAGTCGTATCGTGCATTTCGATAGTGATCCCATGGTGATCGATGCGAACTACCCCGCCGAGGTTGCTGTTGTCGCTGATTTGCGGCTGGCGCTGGAGGCCGTCAACGACGTGTTGGATGCGCGTGACCAAGGGCCTGACACGTTTGGAGGGGCCGCCGCCGCAAAGGATATCAAACGCCGCAAGTTCGAGATGTTTCACAAGCTGGCAGAGAGCGACAGCACCCCCATCCTGCCCGAGCGGGTCATCGCCACGCTGCAACGGGTGTTGCCAGAGGACGCAACGATCCTGTCCGACCCCGGAACAAGTTGCCCCTATTTCAGCGCCTACTATCAATTGCCCATGGCGGGGCGACGCTTCATCACCAATCGTGCGCATGGTGCGCTGGGTTATGCCATGTCCGCAGCCCTTGGCGCGTGGTACGGGCGGCCCGACAGCAAGGTGGTGGCCATGATGGGGGACGGGTCGTTCGGGTTTACCGTAGGCGAGCTGGAAACCATCTGCCGTGCGCGGGCGAACATCACCTATGTCGTGTTTTCCAATGCGTCCTTCGGGTGGATCAAGGCCAGCCAGAAAGACGACAAAGGCGCGCGCTATCACAACGTTGATTTCACCCGCGTCGACCAGGCAGCCGTCGCCAGCGCCTACGGGGTCAAGTCATGGTCTGTGACTGATCCCGCCAAGTTAGAGACTGTTTTCCGCGAAGCCATCGCCCATGATGGCCCTACTTTGGTCGACATCATTACCCAACCGCTCGAGCAGACAGCCGCCCCTGTGCGCCGGTGGATGGGGTGATGCAGAAGATCACCCATATGCAGGTCTGGCACCTGCAACTGCCCGTCAATGCGCGGCGGGATCACGGGATCGGTTCAGTTGAACATGTCATTGATCTGGTTGTGCTGGAGCTGACCTCCGAGGATGGCACCAAAGGTTATGGAGAGGCGTCAAGCTGGTCGGTGTTCACCGGATCAGCCGAGGCCAGCTTTGCCGCGTTGGATCGCTACATACGCCCCCATGTGGTCGGGCGTTTCATCGGGGACCGCGCTGCGATCATGACGGATGCAGGCTATGCGGTGGCGCACTGTACCGAAGCCAAAGCCGCCTTGGAAACCGCGCTTTTGGACCTTCAGGGACGCATCGCGGGTCTGCCCGTCTGGGCGCTGATCGGGGGCAAGTGTCGTGACACGATCCCGCTGAGTTGCTCTATCGCGGATCCGGATTTTGACAAAGATCTGGTGTTGATGGAACGGCTGCGCGCTGACGGCGTGCGCATCATCAAGCTCAAGACCGGATTTGCGGGCCACGCATTCGACATCATGCGGCTGGAAAGGTTGCGCGGTGAGTACCCCGATTTTGACATTCGTGTCGATTATAATCAGGGGCTGCATCACACGGATGCGCTCGCCTGCGTTCGCGACGTTGCCAGCTTTGCACCGACGTTCATCGAACAACCCGTCAAAGCGCATCTGTTTGATCTGATGGCGCAGTTGCGGGACGCGACAGATGTACCCTTGCTGGCCGATGAAAGCATCTTTGGCCCCGAAGACATGCAACATGCCATCGACAGCAAGATCGCTGATGGCGTCAGCATCAAGATCATGAAATCCGGCGGGCTGACCCGCGCGCAGACTGTTGCGCGGATGGCGGCAGGCGTTGGCATGTCAGCCTATGGTGGCGACATGTTCGAGGCAGGCATTGCCCATCTTGCGGGCACCCACATGATCGCGGCCACCCCAGAGATTACGCTGGGCTGCGAATTCTATCAGGCCCGTTATTTTCTGGTCCAAGATATTCTTGAGACGCCCTTCCAAGTGCAGGACGGGCAGGTTGTCGTGCCCGACACGCCCGGCCTTGGCATTCTGCCCGATCTCGACAAAATTAGACACTACTCAGTGAAAAAGGCCACCTCATGACCAAACATATCGTCATCATCGGGGCGGGGATCGTCGGTGTCTCTACTGGGATCTGGCTGCGGCGTGCAGGGGCCCGTGTGACCATCGTTGACCGCGGGTTGCCGGGGCAAGGCACATCCTTTGGCAATGCAGGGGTGTTGGCCGCATGCTCGATGGTGCCGGTCACCGCGCCGGGGCTGGTTGCCAAGTCGCCCAAGCTGGTGATGGACCCCAACTTTCCGCTGTTCATGCGGTGGTCCTACTTGCCTCGGGCTTTGCCATGGCTGCGCAAGTATCTGGGCAATGCCAATGACGCAGATACGCGCCGGATCGCCAAAGGCCTGACACCCATTGTCAGTGACACGGT